>JBEVJQ010000485.1:0-12376 GCA_040510055.1 Burkholderiaceae bacterium
GCTGCTCGCGTGGCTGTATCGGGCGCGGGCCGGGAACGGCAGGCGAGATCCGCGCGACCGGTGCGCCCGGCGAACCCGGCGCGACTGGCGAGCCCGAAGCCGGTGGTGCGACCGGGACCGCCGGCGCCCGTCCCGGCGCCGCGCCTTCCCGATCCTCGGTGCCGCCGCGTGCCGTCAACTTGCCGGCGTCATCGACATAGCGCAGGTAGTCGATGCCGGAGAAGACGTGCTGGCAGACACCGCACCGGACCAGTCCGCGGCGCAGCTTCAATTGGTCCGGGATGACCTTGAAGCTGGTCTTGCACTGCGGGCAGGTTGTCGCCAGGGCCATGGCGTTATCTTAACGTCAGCCCAGTGCTGACCCGCTGATTGCAGTCCCGCTATCCTGTCCCCGACATCGCCGCCATCACCGATCGTCGCCCCTGCGACAATGGGGCGTGAACGATCGTCCTGTTGCCTTCCCCGAGCCGCTGCCTGATCACCTGGTGGTGTTCGACGGTGTGTGCGTGCTGTGCTCAGGGTTCGCACGCTGGGTGGCGCACTTCGACCGCGGCCAACGCTTCCGATTCGCCACGGCGCAGTCACCCCTTGGCGCGGCGCTGTTCACGGCCCATGGGCTGCCCATCGATGTCTACGAGGCCAATCTCGTCTTGATCGACGGCAAAGCCTACAAGGGGATGGCGGCGTTGCTGGCAACGGCCGATGCGCTCGGCTGGCCGTGGCGGGTGGCGCGGGTGCTGGATATGTTGCCGGCGCGCTGGCAGCAGTGGCTCTACGACCGGATCGCGCGCAATCGCTATGCGCTGTTCGGTCGCAAGGATGTCTGCGGCATTCCCTCTGGTCCGGTCCGCGACCGGATGATCGGCGAGGTCCCCGGTTCGACTGCCGCGGCGCGCGGTTCGACTGCCGGGGCGCCGGGTTCGACTGCAGCGGCACCCGGTTCGAATGCCACGGTGCCCGCCTCGACTGCCGGGGCGCCCCATTCGCCTGCGACCGCCGATGCCTCCGGCGGACCCGGCTGAATCACCCCGACCGTTGGCCCGCGAGGCAGGCCCAACCCTCGGCGCTGCGCCAGACCGCGAGCGCGATGCGCCCCGCGTAAGCCCGGCTCACTTCTGCGACCTGGCGATCCAGCACCCCGGAAAGCACCAGCCAGCCGCCGGGAGCGACCAGGCCCGACAGCAGCGGTGCGAGCAGCTTCAGCGGGTTCGACAGGATATTGGCGAGGACGACGTCGGCCGGCACCAGGTCGATACGATCGGGGAGGTCGACCGCAACCGTAACCCCGTTGCGCGCAGCGTTGAACCGTGCGCTGGCGACGGCCTGCGGATCGACGTCGACCGCACGAACGTCGGCGGCGCCGAGCCGCGCGGCAGCAATCGCCAGGATGCCCGAGCCGCAGCCGTAGTCGATGACGCTGCCGACCGCGCGACCTTCGCCCGCATCACCGAGATGCGCATCGATCCAGCCCAGACACAGTCGGGTCGTCGGATGACTGCCGGTGCCGAATGCCAGTCCGGGATCGACCACCACCGTCAGCCGGTCGCCGACGGCGGGCGGCGCGTGCCAGCTCGGCGCGATCAGCAGTCGCTGGCCGATCGCTATCGGCTCGAACTGCGACTGCGAAGCCCGCACCCAGTCCTGGTCGGCGAGGGTGTCGACGACACCGAGTGCGGGTGGCTCGACCTCCATCCGCGCAGCCGCCGCCATCAGCACCGTGGCCGGATCGCGGTCGGCGTCCACGAGTACCGTCAGTCGCGTTCGTCGCCAGCCGAACGCCGGCGGTTGTTCGCCTGGCAGTTGTCTGCCCGGCGGCTGTTCGCCCGGCTCGCCGAAGATCGGACACTCGTCGATCGAGTCGGCATCCTCATCCTCGGCGTGGACCGAAGCGGCGCCGGACTCGAGCAGCGTGTCGGCCCAGCGTTCGGACAACTCGTGCGAAACCGGAAGGGTGAACTGCAGCCAGGGCATGGGTGGACCAGGACATCAGGTCTGGGGACGCTGGCTGAGTCGCTTCTCGAGATAATGGATCGAAGTACCGCCGGCCAGGAAACGGGCATCGTTCATCAGTTCGCGATGCAGCGCGATGTTGGTCTGGATCCCCTCGACGACCATCTCCGAAAGGGCGATCTGCATCCGGCGCATGGCCTGCTCACGAGTGTCGCCGTAGCAGATCACCTTGCCGATCATCGAGTCGTAGTTCGGCGGGACGAAGTAGTTCGCATAGGCGTGCGAATCGACGCGGACGCCGGGCCCGCCGGGTGCGTGCCAGGTCGTGATTCGTCCCGGAGACGGCGTGAATGTCCACGGATCCTCGGCGTTGATTCGGCATTCGATCGCATGCCCTTTGAGCTCGACGTCGCGCTGGCGCAGTGCGAGCCTTTCGCCGGCCGCAATCCGGATCTGCATCGTGACGATGTCGACGCCGGTGACCATCTCGGTGACCGGATGCTCGACCTGCACGCGGGTATTCATCTCGATGAAAAAGAACTCGCCGTCTTCATAGAGGAACTCGAAGGTGCCGGCGCCGCGGTAGCCGATCCGCTTGCAGGCCTCCACGCAGCGCAGGCCCACCTTGTCGACCAGCCGCCGGGCAATGCCCGGCGCCGGCGCCTCCTCGATGACCTTCTGGTGGCGCCGCTGCATCGAGCAATCGCGTTCGCCGAGATAGACGGCGTTGCGGTACTCGTCGGCGAGCACCTGGATCTCGACGTGGCGGGGGTTCTCGAGAAAGCGCTCGAGGTAGACGTTCGGGTTGTTGAAGGCCGCCGCCGCTTCGCTGCGCGTGAGCGACACCGCATTGATCAGCGCCGCCTCGGTGTGGACGATCCGCATGCCGCGACCGCCGCCCCCGCCGGCCGCCTTGATGATCACCGGGTAGCCGACCTCGCGCGCGGTCGCCAGGATCTCCTTCGGGTCGTCGGTCAACGCCCCCTCGGAACCGGGGACCACGGGGACGCCGGCCTTCTTCATCGCGTCCTTGGCGGAGACCTTGTCGCCCATCAGCCGGATCGAGTCGGCACGCGGGCCGATGAAGACGAAACCGCTCTTCTCGACCCGCTCGGCGAAGTCGGCGTTCTCCGACAGGAAGCCGTAGCCGGGGTGGATTGCCTTGGCATCGGTGACCTCGGCCGCGCTGATGATCGCGGGGATGTTCATGTAACTCTCGCGCGACGACGGCGGCCCGATGCATACCGACTCGTCGGCGAGCCGGACGTACTTGGCGTCGGTATCGGCCTGCGAGTGGACGACCACGGTCTTTATGCCCAGTTCGCGACAGGCGCGCTGGATCCGCAGCGCGATCTCGCCGCGATTGGCGATGAGGATCTTCTCGAACATTCGTGCGGGCGGCGGTGGGGGATGCGTGCTGGGGTGCGGGCGGGTCGGTGGCGGCTGGTAGCGTCTGGTCAGTGACGGCTGGGCGCCGGCTTGGTTACGGATAGCGGCGGGTCGGTGACGGACCGGGTGACGCGGCTAGCGGCGATTGGCGGGTCGGCGGCGGTAGTGGGAGCGGCGGAGGTCTGCGCGGCGGGAAGGGGCGGCAGCGGCGGGACGGCGGCGGCGCGATCCGGCGCAGGTCAGTCGAACACGAACAAAGGCTGGCCGTACTCGACCGGTTGGCCGTTGTCGACCAGAATCTCCTTGATCGTGCCGGCATATTCGCTTTCGATCTCGTTCATCAGCTTCATCGCCTCGATGATGCAGAGCGGGTCGCCGATCTTCACGGACTGGCCGACCTCGATGAACGGGGCGCTCTCCGGGTTCGGCGAGCGGTAGAAAGTGCCAACCATCGGTGACTTGACGACCTTGCCCTCGATCGCGGGAGGGCGGATCTCTGCGGCCGCCGCCGCGGCGGACGGTGCACCGCCACTGGGCAGTGCTGGTCCGCCGCCGATCATCCCGTGCATCGCCGCCGGGTAGGCGAACGGCTGACCTGGATAGGGCGGCGCGGTGGGCGCGGCCTTCACGATTCTTACCTTACCCTCGGCCTCGGTGATCTCCAGTTCCGAGATACCGGACTCGGCAACCAGGTCGACGAGCGTCTTGAGCTTGCGCAGGTCCATGGATTCCTCTGCCGGTTTGGCGCCGGCGACGGGTCGCCGGCTCCGCGCAACACGCCGCTGGTCAGGGGCTCGGCGCGCTCAGCGCGGACTCAAAGATGGGGATCGGAAGCGTGGTGTTCGGCGAAAAAGCAGGGCACTTGCGCTGATGAATAGCGATGTTTCATGATGTTAGCACCTGCCGCAGTGCTCTCATCGGCACCTTGCCGAGATAGCGTTCGCGAATCCGGCCGTCGGCCCCGAGGACCACGGTGAAGGGTAACCCCCCTTGGGCATTGCCGAGCGCCGTCACCAGCCCGATGCCAGCCGACCCGGCCACCACGATCGGATACCGGACCGGAAGTTTCTCGACGAATCGCGCCACGTTCGGCGCTTGATCGATGGCGATCCCGACAAAAACGATGTTCTTGTCAGAAAATTCCCCAGCCATCTCCGACAGCTCCGGCATCTCCTCGATGCACGGCGCGCACCACGTCGCCCAGAAGTTGATCACCAGCCGCTTGGAGCGGAACTGCTCCATCGGCATCGGCTCTCCGCCCGGTCCCTTCAACTCGAGGGCGAACAGCTGCGCCACGGCCTCGTCGGCCGGTGCGCCGATCGAGCGATCGCCTGCAGCCGGCAACGCGGTGCCGCCCCGCGCCCGTTCTCCTGACGAGTCCCGAGACATGCCGGAAGAGGTGCCCGGAGACGTATGCCGCCACCACGACAGGCCGGCACCCATGGCCGCGGCCACGGCAGCGGCAACGATCAAGCCGCGCCACCTGATCATGGGAGCAGCGCCGCGACGGCCTCGGCATTGCCGCGATCGGCGCGCTGCGCCGGTCCCGCGGAGCCATCGCGGCTGCCGGCACGCTTGCGCAGAGCGCCGCGCAGGTCGTCGTAGTCGTAGAGCGTGAACAGCATCGGTACCTCGCCGGCGTCGAAGTGCAGGGCGGTGACGTCGCCGTGGCCGGCGAAATGGGGGAACTCCGACACCGAATAGTCGATCCGCTCGTCGATCAGCCGGATCTCCAGTTCCTTCTGTTCGTCGGTGAACAGTTGCAGGTGCAGCGGCGCATGCCGGGCGATGATCCCCTTCCATGCCGCACCCGTGAGATAGGGGTGGAAGGTGTCGAGGCGGCGCATCCAGTCGAGGGCCAGCCGCCGATAGCGTTCGACCCGGGCCGCATGGTCGCTGTCGAACAACTGCAGATGTTCGAGCAGGAAGCGATCGACCTGGTCGTTATCGGGCAACGCCGAAGGCGAGATTCGCGTGTCGCCGAGCACATCGCGCGCGGCTTTGCGCTTGGCCGACTGGTAGTCGAGCCCGCTGTCGGCGATCAATTGCGCCGCGAGCGCGGCGATCTCCGAGCGCAGGGAATCCATCGCGGGATTCTAGGACACCGGCCCGGTACGCGCTTCCGGGGCCTGACCGCGGCGCGGGCGAGGGCGCAGCGCGGCCCGTCTTGATGCAATTGCCAGGGACCGGGTCACTGGCCGCCTTCGGCGCCGCTCGTAGACAAGGTTGCCGATGCCTTCGTCTTCGGCCCGCCGCACACTTGGCCGTCGGCGTCGGCGCGTCGACGCCACCGGAGGCGCGTCTCATGTCCCCATGTTTGCAACCGGTCCCAGGTCCGCGGTCGCGATCCCGGTCCGTCGAGTGGCGCAGCACCAGCGATCCCGCTGCGCCAGCCCTGCCGGTCGCCGCGCTCATCCTGCTCGTGTTGCTCGTCCTGGGGCTCGGCGGCTGTGCTGACAACGCCCCGTTTCGCGTGACCGAGGCCAGTGCGAGTGTCGACTGCCGAGCCGACGAAGCCGGGCGGCTGCTGGAGCCCGCGTGCCGGACGATGACGGTCGAGGTCAGCCGCGACCAGTACGACCTGATGTTCGTCGAGTTCGACGACCAGGGGCTGCAGTTCCCGGACAAACCGTTCGGAGAGGCCGCAGCGTTCCAGATCACCGATGCAATGAAGCGGCTCAACGCCCTGGCCGCCGGCCACGGCAAGCTCACGATCTTCGTCTACGTCCACGGCTGGCGCCACAACGCGGCCCACGACGACGACGACGTCCGCAACTTCCGCAAGCTGCTCCACGATTCGGCACTGATCGAGCAGAGCCGGGGCACCGGTCATCGAGTCGTCGGCATCTACGTCGGCTGGCGCGGCCTTTCCGCGCGCTTTGCGCCGTTCCGGGAGCTGTCGTTCTGGACCCGCAAGAACGCGGCGCTCCACGTCGCCCAGGGTTCGGCGCGTGAACTGTTCGCTCGCCTGCGCGGCTTTCGCTGCGCGCAGTCGAGGCGCAACGGCGCGGCCGATTGCAACGATCAGGAAGCGTTCGACCGCTCGAACGTCCGGCTGTTCATGATCGGCCACAGTTTCGGGGCCCTGGTCCTGTACAACGCCGTGGCCGGCTCGCTGGTCGAAGCGATGACCCGTGCCCACGACGGGGGCGTCCGCGGCGCGCCGACGCCGCGTTTCGCCGACATGGTCGTGCTGTTGAATCCGGCATTCGAGGCGACCCGCTACACGCCGTTGCACCGGATCGCCACGCTCGGCCCGCCGGCCACGGCCGAGCCGCCGCTGATGATCGCGATCACCGGCAGCGCCGACGATGCCACGCGGGTGTTCTTCCCGATCGGCCGGACGCTCAACTCGCTGTTCCAGCGCACGGTCAATGACGAGGAAGAGAGGGCCAACACCAACACCATCGGCCACATGCCCCTTTACCTGACGCATACCCTGGTCGGTCCCGGCCCCGGCAGCAGGCCTTATTGCCCGCAGTGGGTCGCAGCGGTCGGCGACGGGGACAGGCTGCCGGACGAGCAGTTGAAGGCGAACGTCGAGGCCGAGCAGGCCAATGCCGACGAATACCAGCGCACCTTCGGACGGGCCTCCCGGCGCGAGCGCGGCTGGAGCCGTACGTTCTGCAGCGGCGCCGTCCTCACGCACAACGGCGCGCACGATCCGCACAGCGTGCTATGGAACGTGATCGCCGACAACAACGTCATCCGGGACCACAGCGACGTCGACGGGCCCGTGCTCTGGGGCGTGCTGCGCCAGCTTTACCTCGACCTCGGCACCTACAAGGGCGAGCGCGCCCAGCCGTACATTCGTGGACGCTGGCGCGATCAGTCGCGATAGTCGACGGTGCCGGGTGGCCCAGCTCGGATCGCGGAATCAGTCGCGGTAGCCGACACGCTCGGCTGCGTTGGCGCGGATCGCCACGCCCCCGGCCTCGCGCAGCCGATGGCTGCGCCCGAGTATCAGTCCGCAGCCCCCGACCGCAGCGAGCGCTGCCCCGATGGCAGCCACCGCTCTTGCCTCGTGCCGCTCGACGTCCAGCAGCCGCGTTGGCTGCATCAGCGAGCCGTCAGGACCCCGGCCCGCGACGGGACGTGCGGCGCGCGTTGGCGGAGCCGGCGGAACCAGCCAAGGACAGGCCGCCCGCCGGGGGCCCGGCTCGTGCCGGGCCCGGGGCCCTTCAAGCGACGGCCAGTCGCGGCCGCGGCGAGGCCTGCATGATCAATTGCTCGTACAGGTCGACGTAGCCCTCGGCCATCCGGGTCGCGGTAAACCGCTCTTCGAACCGCCTCCGGACCACGGCCCGGTCGATGCGGTCGAGATTGCGGACCGCCTGGCTGGCGGCGATCTCGTCTTCGACGATGTAGCCGGTGACGCCATCCTCGATCACTTCGGGGACCGAACCGCGGTTGAACGCGACGACGGGCGTCCCGCAGGCCATCGATTCGATCATCACCAGCCCGAACGGCTCCGGCCAGTCGATCGGCATCAGCAGGGCCATTGCCTTGCCGAGGAACTCGGCCTTCTGGTGATCGGCGATCTCGCCGATGAACTCGACGTTGGGCGCGCGGGCGAGCAGCGGCTTGATCTCGTCCTCGAAGTAATCGGCGTCGACCGGATCGACCTTGGCCGCGATCTTCAGCGGCAGGCCGCAGCGCTCGGCGATGTGGATGGCCCGGTCGACCCGCTTCTCGGGGCAGATCCGGCCGAGGAAGGCCAGGTATTCCGGCTGGCCGGTGGGCTGCGGCGTCAACAGGTCGGTCGGCAGGCCATGATGGATCGTCGACGCCCAGCGCGCCTGCGGCAGCGGCCGGCGCTGCGAGTCCGAGATCGACACCACGGGGATGTCCCGCCAGGCGTCGAACAGCGGCTGGTGCTCGCGAAGGTCCAGGCGCCCATGGAGGGTAGTGATGAACGGGACCGACTGGCGTGACATGATCGAGAACGGAAAATAGTCCAGATGCATGTGGATGATGTCGAATTCGCGAGCGCGCCGGTAGACGTGCTCGATCATCAGCATGTGCAGTGCCATGGGGTCTCGAACAGTGCCATCCAGCCGCAACGCCCGTGGCCACATCGGCGCCAGTCGAGCTGTCGTCTCCGAGTCGCCGCTGGCGAAGAGCGTGACATCATGGCCCTGCTCAACCAGTTCCTCGGTCAGCCAGGAGATGACCCGCTCGGTTCCACCGTACAGTTTCGGGGGGACAGCTTCGGTCAGGGGTGCCACTTGCGCGATTCGCATGCTTTTTCGACTCCTTTCGACGGCGCATAGGGCCGCGGGTTTGAACGACAAGGATAGCGATCGCGAAGTGGTTGATGATGTCCTTAAACCTCCCGAGTTTTGCAAACTTGTCACTTGCCACTTTTGGTGAACGACGATGACGCCGAGTGACGATTCGATTCGCGTCCAGCCGGTGCCTGCCGAGCCCTCGGTGCGTCGAGACGTGGCCGAAGAACGGCTTGCCGTGCACCACGATGAACTGGTGACCTACGCCGACCATCCGTATGCGTTATTGTTTCGTTACGTAAGAATTCGTTGGTGGCCTCACTCTTTGATCGTTTTCTTCGTTCTGGTGGCCGTCGGGTTCTCCGTCAGCACCCAGTACGGGGTCAAATTCCTGGTCGATTCGCTCGCCGAGGGGCCGACTACGGCGAACCCGTGGGCGGCGTTCGGCCTGGTGGTCGGGTTGATCGCTGGCGACAACCT
This sequence comes from Burkholderiaceae bacterium, assembly GCA_040510055.1. Classification (GTDB taxonomy): domain Bacteria; phylum Pseudomonadota; class Gammaproteobacteria; order Burkholderiales; family Burkholderiaceae_E; genus Lautropia. Next base: position 9,048 of record JBEVJQ010000485.1, read on the forward strand.
CTGCTGGCGGGTGGCCAGTTGGATCGCCAGTCACACCTTCGTTCAGGTCACCGGTGACCTGCGCCAGGACCTGTTCCGGCACCTGACCGGACATGCCCCGGCCTATTTCTCGGAGCAGATGCCGGGGGTCCTGACGAGCCGGATCACGGCGACATCGAATGCCGTATTCACGGTCGAGAACATGTTCGTCTGGAACGTGATGCCACCGGTGGCGGCGACCGTGGTCGCCATCGCTTATCTGGCCGTGGTGAGTATCCCCATGACCTTGATCCTGATTGCCGTCGCCACGGTCATCGTCGTCGCGCTGGTGCGCTTCGCCGTGGCCGGAAAGCCCCTCCATCACGATTTCGCCAGCAAGGCTGCCCAGGTCGATGGCGAAATGGTCGATGTGGTCGGCAACCTGACCCTGATCAAGATGTTCGGCGGCCTGACACGCGAGCACCTGCGGTTCGACTCGACCGTCGGTCGCGAGGTCAAGGCCCGGCGCCGCAGCATCCTCTACCTCGAGAAGCTGCGCCTGGCGCACGCGCTGGTCACGATCCTGCTGACCCTGGCGCTGCTGGCCTGGTCGATCGAGCTCTGGCGGCGCGGGGAGGCCAGCACCGGCGACGTCGTCCTGGTCTGCACGCTGGGGCTGACGGTGCTCGGCGCCACCCGCGACCTCGCCGTTGCGCTGGTCGATGTCACCCAGCATCTGGCGCGGCTGGCCGAGGCGGTCAAGACGTTGCTGGCGCCGCATACGCTGCGCGACCACGAGGAGGCGACGGACCTGATGCCGCAGAGCTCGCGCGTCACGTTCGAGGATGTCCGCTTCGCCTATCCGAACGGGCGAACGGTGTTCGACGGCCTGTCGATCGACGTGTTGCCGGGCCAGCGGGTCGGACTCGTCGGGCCCTCGGGTGGAGGCAAGAGCACGCTGTTCGCGCTGCTGCAACGGTTCTACGACGTCCAGCGTGGCGTGATCCGGATCGACGATCACGACATTTCGCTCGCGACCCAGGAGAGCCTGCGAGCGGCGATCGCCAGCGTTCCCCAGGATACGGCCCTGCTCAATCGCACGCTGATGGAGAACATCCGCTACGGCCGACCCGAAGCCACCGACAAGGAGGTCCAGGCCGCGGCGCAGGCTGCCCGCTGCGACACGTTCATCGCCCAGCTACCCGAGGGGCTGCTGACGATGGTCGGTGATCGCGGCCTGCGGCTGTCGGGCGGGCAGCGGCAGCGGATCGCGATTGCGCGGGCGTTCCTGAAGAACGCGCCGATCCTGCTGCTCGACGAGGCGACTTCGGCGCTCGATGGCGAATCGGAGGAGGCGATCCGCGAGGCGCTCGCCCGGCTGATGAAAGGCCGGACGGTGATCGCGATCGCCCACCGGCTGTCCACGCTGCGCGACTATGACCGGATCGTCGTCATCGATGGCGGCAAGCCGGTCCAGGACGGTCACCCCGACGCGCTCGCGCGCGAGGAGGGGCTGTACCGGCGGTTGATCGATCAGGAGATAGCGGGCTTGTCGCCGGTCGGCCGCTGAACGCCCGCCGCCGCTCGGACTTCGGTCGGGTCACGACCCGGGATGCGGTTCGGGCTTCGGTGGGCGATGCGGTTCCGGCCGCCGAGGCTCGTGCGGACGGGGCGGGCGAGGCTCGTGCGGATCCGGTGGCCGCGGTTCGTGCGGATCCGGTGGCCGCGGCTCGTGCGGGTCGGGTGGTCGCGGCTCGTGTGGAAGGGGCGGCCGCGGCGCATGCGCGCCGATCAGTGCTTCCTCGGATCGAAGTGCTTCTTCAACCCCTGCCAGCAGCGGTAGTACTCGTGCTGCAGTTCGGCCGATTCGAGCGCCTGGCGCGTCGGGTGCCAGACCCAGCGCGTCTCGAACATGAATGCCATCGTGTCGCGGATGACGTCCGGTTTCGACAGGTCGGCGCTGCTCGCTTTCTCGAAGGTCTCGGCATCGGGCCCGTGGCCGCTCATCGAGTTGTGCAGGCTCGCGCCCCCGGGCGAGAAACCTTCGGCCTTGGCATCGTAGACCCCGTGGATCAGCCCCATGAACTCGCTCGCGACGTTCCGGTGGAACCACGGCGGCCGGAACGTGTCCTGCATCGCCAGGATCCGCGGCGGGAAGATGACGAAGTCGATGCTGCTGACCCCGGGCGTGTCCGAGGCGCTGTGCAGCACCAGGAAGATCGAGGGGTCGGGATGGTCATAGGTGATCGAGCCGATCGCGTTGAAGCGGCGCAGATCGTACTTGTACGGCGCGTAGTTCCCGTGCCAGGCGACGACGTCCAGCGCGGAGTGGTCCATCTGCGCCGACCACAGATTGCCCATGAACTTGGCGACCAGTTCGTGGCTCCCATCGACGTCCTCATAGGCCGCCACCGGCGTCAGGAAGTCTCGCGGGTTGGCCAGGCCATTGGAGCCGATCGGGCCCAGGTCCGGCAACCGGAAGTTGGCGCCATAGTTCTCGCAGACGTAGCCACGGCCGGTCCCATCGGGCAGCTCGACCCTGAAGCGCAGCCCGCGCGGGATCACCACGATCTCCTGGGGCTCGGCCTCGATCACGCCCAGCTCGGTCACGAAGCGCTGCCGCCCCTGTTGCGGGACGATCAGTAGTTCGCCGTCGGCGTCGTAGAACACGCGACGTTCCATCGACCGGTTGGCGGCGTAGACGTGCGCGGCGGCTCCGGCCTGGGCGTGTGGGTCGCCCTGGCCGGCCATCGTGACCAGACCGTCGACGAAGTCCACCGGCTTGTCGGGCATCGGCACCGGATTCCAGCGCAACTGGTTCGGCGGCGACGGCTCGGCGCTGAAATCGCTGACGATGCGCCCGGCGTTGATCCGTTCGAACGGCCGATGCATGGCCGACGGGCGGATGCGGTACAGCCACGACCGTCGGTTGTCGCCGCGAGGGGCGGTGAACGCCGTGCCCGACAGCTGCTCGGCGTAGAGCCCGGAAGGGCAGCGCTGCGGCGAGTTGCGGCCGACCGGCAATGCGCCCTCGAGCGCTTCGGTGGCAAAGCTGTTGCCGAAGCCGGACTGGTAGCGGTTCTGGTCCATCGGTGCCTCCATCAGTCCATGCGCTCGTCGGTCAGTTGGTGGTCGTGAGCACGCCGCGTCGGATCTGGTCGCGTTCGATCGACTGGAACAGGGCCTTGAAGTTGCCTTCGCCGAAGCCGTCGTCGCCCTTGCGCTGGATGAACTCGAAGAACACCGGCCCGAGCACGGTCTGCGAGAAGATCTGCAGCAGCAGCCGCGGATTATCGCCCTGGGTGGTGCCGTCGAGCAGGATACCGCGCGCCTTCAGTTCGGCCACCGGCTGGCCGTGGCCCGGCAGCCGC
>JBEVJQ010000486.1:0-2728 GCA_040510055.1 Burkholderiaceae bacterium
ACTGGCGGTCTTGCGGCCCGGGAGCACGGCAGAAGTTGCCGGCGCGGTGCGCCTCTGCGCGGCGCGGGGCGTGCCGATGGTGGCGCAGGGCGGCAACACGGGGATGTGCGGCGCGGCCACGGTCGACGGCAGCGGGACGCAGGTCGTCGTTTCGCTGTCAAGGCTCGACCGGATCCGCGAGGTCGATCCCGTCAACAACACGATGACGGTCGAGGCCGGCTGCATCCTCCAGTCGCTGCAGGATGCAGCTACCGAGGTCGATCGGCTGTTTCCCCTGTCGTTGGGGGCCGAGGGCTCGTGCCAGATCGGCGGCAATATCAGCACCAATGCCGGCGGCGTCGCCGTCCTGCGCTTCGGCAACTGCCGGGAACTGGTGCTGGGCCTGGAGGTGGTACTCGCAGACGGAGAGGTTCTGGACCTGCTGCGCGGGCTGCGCAAGGACAACACCGGCTACGACCTCAAGCAGCTGTTCATCGGCGCCGAAGGCACGCTGGGGGTCGTCACGGCCGCGGTCGTCAAACTGTTTCCCGCACCGCGGCAGTCCGGTGTCGCGCTGGCCGCCGTCGCCGATCCGGGGCAGGCGCTGGAGCTGCTCGCGCTGCTGCGCGGCGAACTCGGCGACAAGTTCACCGCCTTCGAGCTGATCTCGTCGGCGACCTTCGAGCACACGCTCGGCCATCTGTCGACGCTGCAACGGCCGCTCTCCGAGCGCCATCCTTGGTACCTGCTGATCGAAGCGACCGATGCCGGCACCGACGGCACACTTGCCGCCAGTCTGGAGGCCGCGCTGGGTCTGGCACTCGAGGACGGCGTCGCCATCGACGTCGTCGTGGCTGCGAGCGAAGCCCAGGCTGCGAAGCTATGGGCGATCCGCGAGGGCATCCCCGAAGCCCAGGCCGTCAACATCAAGCACGACATCTCGTTGCCGCTGGCGCAGATTCCGGCGTTCCTGGAGTCGACCGAAGCCGCACTGACCACGCAGTGGCCGGGCGCGCGGGTCTTCGCCTTCGGCCACCTCGGCGACGGCAATCTCCACTACAACGTCTCGCATCCGCCGGCGACTCACGACGAGAAGGGCTGGCAGGCCGAGACGAACGATGTCAATCGCATCGTCCACGATGCGACGACGCGGCTCGGCGGCTCGATCAGCGCCGAGCATGGTCTGGGCCAGACCAAGAACGTCGAGATCGCGCGCTACAAGTCGGCGCTCGAACTCGAGGTCATGCGGCGCATCAAGCGCGCGCTCGATCCGCAGGGGCTGATGAACCCCGGGAAGGTGCTGGTCGATTCGCCGGGGGCGCCACCAAGGTGATCACATATCTCACCCGCGGGCCTGGTCGTTGCTCGACCAACACTGCTTCTCGCAGTCGACTGCGCTCAATCAATCGCTTCCCTCATTGCGGTTGCGTCGCCGCGCTTCCCTCATTGCGGTTGCGTCGCCGCTCTGGTAGGTGATTCTCCGACGAGACCGACCATGCAGATCACCGAACTTCCAATCGTTGGACCGGCGTCAGCTTTCGTATACCGGCTCAAGGGCGGATTTCCCTATGTCTATCGTCCATTCCGGCAATTCCTCGGCTGGCTGGTGACCTCGACCGAGCACACGAACTACACCTACGATCTCGATCCGGTCAACAAGCGTTATCTCGCCGCCTTCGTTGCCGAGCTGACCGGGACGTCGTTCGACGACGCGCGCCAATGGATCGCCGAACTCGACACCGACACCGGACTGCTCGAGCACCTGGTGCGCAGTGCCCGCGACTCGTCGCGGCAAGGACACCGGATCGATACGGACATCCAGTTCGGCCGTCGATTGGGCTGGTACGCGGTGGCCCGGGCGACCAAGCCACGTGTTGTCGTCGAGACCGGGGTCGACAAGGGGCTGGGCGCCGCTGCAATCTGTGCCGCGCTGAGGCGCAATGCCGACGAAGGATTCCCCGGCGAATACATCGGCACGGAGATTGATCCGGAAAAGGGCTTCCTTCTGGGCGGGGACTACAGCGCCTTCGGCCGGATCGTCTACGGTGACTCGATCGAGACCCTCCGGTCGCTCGATCGGACGATCGACCTGTTCATCAACGACAGCGACCACTCGGACGACTACGAGCGTCGCGAATACGAGACCATCGAACGCAAGCTCGGCGCAAAGGCAATCGTCATTGGCGACAACTGGGCGAGCGAGAAACTGCTGGAGTTCGCGCTCCGCAGCGGGCGACGATTCCTGTTCTTTCGTGAGGAGCCGCTCGCCCACTGGTATCCGGGTGAGGGGATCGCCGCGGCGTTCGGGTCGCGAGCCGGCACTGAAGGCGCGATCGGCGGCCGGACCGCGCGCGGCTAACCGCCAGGCTGTCCGCGCAACCGACCGCCAGCTGTCTCGCGACCGACCGCCAGGTCGTCGCGCGGCCGACCGCCGTGCTGTCGCGCGACCGACCGCGGAACCGTCGCGCGACCGACCGCTGGCGGGCGCCGTCGATCGCTTGGTCAACTCGTCGTGAGCACGCCGCGTCGGATCTGGTCGCGTTCGATCGACTGGAACAGGGCCTTGAAGTTGCCTTCGCCGAAGCCGTCGTCGCCCTTGCGCTGGATGAACTCGATGAACACCGGCCCGAGCACGGTCTGCGAGAAGATCTGCAGCAGCAGCCGCGGATTATCGCCCTGGGTGGTGCCGTCGAGCAGGATACCGCGCGCCTTCAGTTCGGCCACCGGCTGGCCGTGGCCCGGCAGCCGC
>JBEVJQ010000487.1:0-8324 GCA_040510055.1 Burkholderiaceae bacterium
GGCAGCGCCAGGACCTTGGTGACGACGCGCTCGTCGATCACGAGACCCAGGTCGACACGAGGCTCTGATCGACCACGAGACCCTGGTCGACCACGAGACCCTGGTCGATCACGCGAATTCCGGGACGGCGAAGCGTGGCACCGTCCCGGCCCGTCCGACAACCACGCCCTGGAGTAGACAAATGGCTTGTAAACCGCGTTCCGCGCTCCGCCGCGGACTTTTCGCCGGAGCATTGGCCTTGACCGCAGCTGCAGTGGCTTTGCCGGCCGCCGCGGCCGATGACGACGAACACGGACGCTGGCGCGAGAGCCAGCGCTCGAAGGGCCTGCCCGACTACGAAGTCGTCCCGTCGTGGCCGAAGCAGTTGCCCAACAACTGGATCATCGGGCAGGTCGCCGGTGTCGCCGTCGACCGCTATGACCAGATCTGGGTGCTGCACCGGCCGCGCAGCAACACCGTCGACGAACTGGGAGCAGCCCAGGATCCGCCACGATCCGAGTGCTGCTTCCCCGCACCTCCGGTGCTGGCGTTCAACCGCCAGGGCGATCTGTTGAAGCACTGGGGCGGCGACGGCAACGGCTTCAACTGGCCGCTGACAGAGCACGGCATCTGGGTCGACCAGCAGGACAACATCTGGATCGGCGGCAATGCCGCTACCGACCGCCAGGTGCTCAAGTTCAGCAACGACGGGCAATTCCTGCTGCAGATCGGCATGCCGTCGTCAGACCCGCTCGACAGCAGTCGGACCGACATCCTCGGCCAGGTCGCTTCGCTCACGGTCGACGACAGCGCGAGCGAGGTCTACCTCGCCGACGGCTACGGCAACAAGCGGGTAGTGGTCTACGACTCCGAGACCGGCGCGTTCAAGCGGCTATGGGGCGCCTACGGTAACCCGCCGGTCGACACGCCGCCGGGGGCCTACGATCCGACGCAACCGCCGGCACAGCAATTCCGCAACCCCGTGCACTGCGTGAGGATCTCCTTCGACGGCTATGTCTACGTCTGCGACCGGGTCAACAACCGGCTCCAGGTGTTCACCAAGGCCGGCAAGTACGTCAAGGAGTTCTTCGTCCGGCGTGAGACCCTTGGCAACGGCGCGGTCTGGGACATCGCGTTCTCCAGCGATCGCGACCAGCGCTACCTGCTGGTGATCGACGGCGAGAACAACGTCGTCTGGACGCTGGAGCGCGATTCGGGTGCGATTCGCGACAAGCAGTTCCACAACGGCCGCAACGCCGGGCAGTTCCACTGGGTCCACCAGGCGGCGGTCGATTCGCACGGCAACCTCTATACGGGCGAGGTCGACACCTCGAAGCGGCTGCAGAAATTCACGCTGCGCCCGGGTCGCTGAACGACGGCGGTGCCGACAGCGACGGCTCCGGCAGCCCGTCGGGCGCGTCAGCGATCGCCTGGCTGCCGGCGGCCGCGTCGCCGAGAACCTCGAGCAGGAGCAGTGCGAGCCGCGCGAGGAACAGCGCTTCGCGTCGTTGGCCCGCCGTGGAGATCGCCTCGGCCAGTTCGGCATGGAGGCGGTCGCGCGCGGTCGGAGCGAGTGCCGCGCGCGGTGTGATCGGTGCGGTCGGTGCGAACAGCCGCGATCCGTTCGCTCGAGAACTGTCGAGCAGCGTTTCGGGCGCCTGGCCGCGGATGACGAGCGCGAGATTCCAGGCGAGGTCGTCGGCATCGTCGAAGCCGGAAACTTTGAGCTACATCGGCTTGAACAGATGCGCGTAGAGCCGGCTCACCGTCGGGCGCTCGTCACGGCCTTGCAGTTGCAGCGCCAGCTTGCCGCTGTCATCGCGGACGGCGGCGCGGACGAAGTCGAGGTTGACCACCGTGCCGCGGTGAACCTGGACGAACCGCGACGGGTCGAGCCGCGGCAGCAGATCGCGCAGCGACTCGCGGATCAGCGCTTCGCCGTTCGCGGTCACGACGTTGACGTACTTGTCGGCGGCCTGGAGGTAGATGACCTCGTCGATGCGGATCATCCTTACGGTGTCGCCGACACCGGCACGGATCAGCCGCAGGGGTTCGTCGCCGGCTGCCCGAGCAGCCATCGGGCCAGGCATCGCCAGCAGTCGGCGCATCTGTTCGGCCAGGGCGTCGATCGTCCCCGGCGCCGCCGCTGCCGGCGCCACCGCTGCCGTCGTCTCTGCCGGCGCCGACGCTGACGTCGCCGCCGGCGGCGTCCGCTCGGCCAGACGCCGGCGCAAACGGTCGACAGTCACGGCCAGCCGCTCGGTCTGCACCGGCTTCAGCACGTAGTCGACGGCGGCATGGGCGAACGCGTCGACGGCGAACTGATCGAACGCAGTGACGAACACCAGCAACGGCGGCGGTCCCGCACCGGTCCAGTCCTCGACCAGCGCTTCGGCGACCTCGATGCCCGACAGGGCCGGCATCCTGATGTCGAGGAACGCGACATCGGGCTCGTGAGCAAGCAGCTCGCGAAGCGCGACGGCGCCGTTCGGCGCGACGGCCACCACCTCGAGTTCCGGCCAGAGGCTCGCCAGTTCCGACTGCAACGTCGTCGCGAGCAGTGGCTCGTCCTCGGCGATCAGCGCCGTGGTCGTCATCGCGAGGTCGCCGTCGGCGACGCGGCCGTCCCGGGCAGACCCGAGCTGGGCGACCCGTGGGGGGCCGACCCGTACGGGCCCGACGGGTGCGGACCCGGCATCTGCGCGGTCGTTCGGGATGGGGCGATCAGCGGCGCCTCTGCCGCCGGCGACAATGCGCGCGGCATCGTCAGCACGAGCCTCGCGCCGGGGGCCTGGCCAGCCGCGGTCATCGGTCGTGGAGATTCGATCACGAGACCGGCAGCATCGCCGTGGGCGGTACGCAGCCGCTCGCGGACCTGCTCGAGGCCGAAGCCGCCACCCGAGGATCGCGCGCGCCCGTCGAAGCCGACGCCCGTATCCTCGACCACGAGGCACAACGTAGCCCCGTCGGCGGTCGCACAGACCTCGATGGTGCCGCCTTCGACCGCGGGCTCGAGTGCGTGGCGGACGGCGTTCTCCACCAGCGGTTGCAGCAACATCGGCAGCACGGGCTCGCCGGCCAGCGCCGGTGGCAAGTCCAATGTGTATCGCAGTCGCGGCCCCATCCGGATCGCGATCAGTTCCAGGTAGTCACGCAGCAGCTCGAATTCGGCGGCCAACGGAACCGAGTCGTGCCGCGACGCCGACAACGTCGCGCGCAGGTAGGAGATCAGCCGGTCCATCATCCGCTGCGCCCGCGGTGGATCGGTCGTGATCAACGATCGCAGGTTGGCCAGCGTGTTGAACAGCATGTGCGGTTCGAGTTGGGCGCGTATCAGGCCGAGCTGCGCCTCGGTGGCCTGGCGCGAAGCCGCCTCGGCCCGCATCCGTTCGGCGCCGGCAAGCTCGCGTTCGCGCGCCGCCTCGAGCTGCAGCGCAGCCACGCGCTCGCGGGTCCAGAAAAAGGTGCTGCACCCCGTGGCCGCGAGGATCGTCAGCAGGACGATGCCGGCGAACACCCCGCGGTCGAGGTCCTGCCGGAACAGCAGCGACGGCAGACCGAGCATCCACGAGGCCAATTCGCTGCCGATCAGGAAGCCGAGAGGCACGGCGATCGCGAACACGCCGAGCAGCAATGGCCGACCCGGCGATCGCTCGCGGCGCAGCGCGAACACCGGGCCGACAGTCAGTGCAAGGATCGATAAACCGATCGATTGCGAATAGACGAAGTTGACGAAGAACGGCCCCTTCGTCGCCGACAGCCCCGTCAGCAGCGCCGCGATCACGGTATTGGCGCACGCGACGACGACGAGGTAGTTGAGGAGCCGGGAGAGCCGGCCCGGCGCCGGCGTTGGTTCGTTCGACATGTCGGCCATGATAGCCAGCGCGAATGCGGCTAAAGGGCGGGCAGCGTGCCGTCGGGCGCGATGGCGCAAGGGCGCGGCTTGTCCGTCAGGCCCCGGCGCCGAACTCTCCGCGGCTCACCTACGCAGCGACATACGTCCCGTGCAGGCCCAGCGGCAGGCCATAGGGCAGGCGCGCCTGCGTCAACGGCCCGGCCTCGACGGCACGGGCGTCGAACACCGACACCAGCGTCTGCCGGCGGACATAGTCGAGCGCGGTGCCGACCAGCCAGCCGCTGCCCTCGGGTGCACCGGCACGCGCGACGAACAGATGCTCCTCGGCGAGGACGTCGGCCCCGTAGTCGAAGCGTTGCATCCGGCCGGATTCGCGGTCGATCCGGGCAACGGCGTTGAGGCCGAACAGGCCTTGCGGCAACGAGTCGGACCGGCCGCAGACGAACAGCGACCGCGTGCGCCGCGCGATGTAGCGCGGGTCGATCGCCGGGAATTCGGCGCCGCGGTCGCCGAGCCGAGTGACCGAACCCTGGCCGCGGCCAGGACTGACGACGATCTCGACCGGGCCGACATGGGTATCCTGCGCCTCCGCCCTGCCCTCCATCGCCGCGACGATCCGGTCCATCAGGAGGTCGAACCCCGCGATCCGCATCACCTGGACCCGGACGGCATCGCCGTCGTCCCAAGCGTTTCCGACGTGAAAGAACGGCGTCGCCGGGATCTCGATCCGGTGCCCGACCGCAAGCGAATGCTTGTCGACCAGCAGCACGGTACCGGCGCGTTCGCCTTCCCACCGATAGTGCGTCATGAACGAACCGTCGCCACGGATCCGTTCACGATCGAACACCAACGGCATCAGCACGAACACCAGCCAACGGTCGGTGATCGCGAAGTCATGGATCATGTCGGCATCGGCCGTCTCCACGATGCGCGCAGCGCGCAGGCCGCCGCCGGGATCGAGACGATAGAGCACCAGCTTGCCGGTCGCGGCAAGGTAACCGAAGCTCCAGATCGTGCCGTCGCGATCGACCTTCGGATGGGCCGAGAACGCAACGCCATCGGTCTCCGGTGACCAGACCTTCCGGCCGCGCGTCTCGAGCGTCGCCGGATCGATGCGCCACGGCGAGCCCGCCTCCCAAAGGGCGAGCAGTTCGCCGCCGACCGGCAGCACCGAGATGTTGGCGACGTTGTTCACATCGGGCCTCTCCGGCGGCGGCGCGCCGGGGATCGTGGTCCCGAACGCCGACCGCAGAAAACGACCGGCCTTCTCCTCGTGGACGTACTTGTCGGTACGGATCATCCGCGCCTGGTGGCGCAGGGTCGATCCGTCGAACCGGAACGACTGCATCATCCCGTCGCCATCGAACCAGTGACGGTAACTCGTCGTCCCGCGGTGCATCCGCGCCGGGCCGTTGCGGTAGAGCACGCCGGAGAGACCTTCGGGCAGCGGCTTCGACCAGCGGACCTCGGTCGGCCCATAGGCTTCGGGCACGTCGGCGAAGGCTGCGGGCCAGGCCTCGAGCGCCGAGCCGTCGGCGCCCGCTTTCCGGGCCGCCGCCGAGGCGGGTAGCAGCGCCGGGAACAGGCCGGAGAGCAGGCTCGCGGGAATGGCGCCTGCGCCCGCCGCCAACCCCCGGGCTCCGAGGCCGGCGGCAATGGTGGTGCTGCCGGTCAACAACCGCCGGCGCGAGAGATCGGTCACGGTAGGTGAGAAATCGGTCTTCAACTGTTTTCTCCTTGGCTCGACGGCAACTGCTGCGCGATGCGTCAGGTGTTGCCGGTGTCGTGTCTCACAGGTGCAGGGCAGCCGCCGGCTAGTCCGAAAGCTTGACGACCACGCGCGGCGCGTCGGGACCGAACGCGAACCGGGCCTGCTCCCAGGTGGCCGGCGACATCAGGTTTCCCGGGTTGCCGGAGAAGCCGTAGGGCTCGCTCGGGATGCCTAACAGGTTGCTGTCCAGCTTCGCGTTGTCGTTGCGATCCTGGTACATCGTGATCGCATAGTTGCCCGGCGACAGATCGGGGATCCGGACCGTCGTCGACGGTGCCTGGGCCGGCAGCTTCAGCGCCCGCAGCGCCTTCTTCTGGTAGTCGGCGGGATCGGCGTAGATGGCGATCATCAGGGTGCCCTGGGCCGACCGGATATTGTCCACCGTCAGTTCGAGATCGGCGGCACGGGCGGCGCCGGTGGCGACAAGCGCGGCCATTGCGGCGATGGCCGCGGCGACGACGGCAGCGCGGACGTTGGCGCGCTGCGGGCCGGGTCCGACGGAGAGGGCGCCGACGGGGGCCGAAGCGGTGGCGTGATAGAGGGCGCCGACGGGGGCCGAAGTGGTGGCGGGCCAGAGCGCGGGGACGAGGGTGGAGGGAGCGGCGTGGGTCATCGACATGTTCTCCTGGTTGTCCTGCAGACGGCCGGATCCGTCGCATGGCCGGCATCGTCCCGCCCCTGGATGACGCCGGCGACCGGTTTGCGACGAAGCTGTCGATTCGTGCCGTGAAACGATCACGGCTGCGACCGAGCGGCGCCGGACGCGACCCCCTCGTTGCCTCCACGATCTGGAGCCGCACCCACGATCCGAGGTTGGGTCCACGCTCCGGAGCTGGTCCACGATTCCCAATTTCGTCCGCGATCCGGAGCTGGTCCACGATTCCCAATCTCGTCCGCGATCTGGAACTGGTCCACGATCCCGAGTTCCACCCGCGATTCCGCGTTGCCTCGCTCGCCGCAGCGCCGGACAATGCCAGCCCGACAACGACAACGACGAGGGACTGCCCGCCATGTCGAGAACCCTTTATGGCCCGATCGCCGCGCCCGCACCACAGCACCACGGCCGCCGGAAGTTCCTTGCTGGCGCTGCCACCGCCGTGCTCGCGCCGGCAGTCCGCCCGGCGGCGGCCCAGTCCTATCCGACGCGTGGGATCACGATCGTCGTCCCGGCCTCGCCGGGAGGCGCGATCGACATCACCGCCCGGCTGCTCGGCGCGCGGATGACGCAGACCTGGGGCCAGCCGGTCAACGTCGACAACCGTGGCGGAGCCACCGGGATGATCGGTACCGAGATCGTCGCCAAGGCCCCGCCCGACGGGCATACGCTCGCGCTCGTGGCCAGCAGCCATGCGATCAATCCGAGCATGTTCCGCAAGCTGCCGTTCGATACGATCAAGAGCTTCGAACCGGTAGTGCTGACGCACATCGTGCCGCTGGTATTGATCATCAATCCGGCACTGCCCGCAAAGACGCTGCCGGAGTTGATCGCCTACGGCAAGGCCAATCCCGGCAAGCTGACCTTCGCCTCGAGCGGCAACGGCGGTGCGCCGCACATGTCGGGCGAACTGTTCAAGTCGATGACCGGGATCGACATGATCCACGTCCCCTACAAGGGCAGCACGGCCGCGCATCCCGACCTCATTGCCGGGCGTACGTCGTTGATGTTCGACACCGTCGCCGCGGCCGCGCCGCAGATCCGCGGCAATACGCTGCGGGCGCTGGCGGTGACGACCGCGAAGCGGTCATCGGTGTTCCCGGACCTGCCGACGATGGTCGAGTCTGGGTTGCCGGGCTACGACACCAGCACCTGGGGCGGGTTGCTGGCGCCGGCCGGGACGCCGAAGGATGTGGTCGCGAAGATCAACGGCGAGGCCGTCAAGGCGTTGGCCACCGCCGAGATCCGCGAGAGGCTGGCCGGAGCCGGGATCGAACCGGCGGGCGGATCGCCGGAAGACTTCGGCCGCTTCATCCGCAGCGAGATCGAGCGCTGGGCGAAGGTGGCGAAGGACGCGGGCATCCAGCCGGAGTGACGGCGCGGTCTCAGCCGCGGATCCGTTCGAGCGCCGCCCAGTCGAACGCGATCCCGTGCCCAGGCCGTTGCGGACAGAGGGCGAAGCCGTCCTCGATCACCAGCGGCTCGGCGATGTAGCGATCGAGCCCGAACCCATGGGCCTCGAGGTACGAGCGGTTCGGCACGGCGGCCAGCAGGTGGACGGTGACGTCGTGGGCGCCGTGCGAAGTCACCGGCAGGTTGAACGCCTCGGCCAGGTGAGCGATCTTCATGAACGCGGTGATGCCGCCGCAATTGGTGACATCGGGTTCGGGAAAGGTCACGCCGCCGGCGGCGATCATCTGGCGGAACTCCCATAGCGTACGGAAGTTCTCGCCGGTCGCGACCGGCACGCCGCCTTCGCGGACGATGCGCACGTGGCCGGCGACATCGTCGGGGATGATCGGTTCCTCGAGCCAGCCGATCGCGTGCGGTACGAATGCGCGCGCCGCGCGGATAGCCTCGTCGGCCGTCCACTTCATGTTCGCATCGACCATCAACGGGAAGTCGACACCGAGGAACGCGCGCATCGCGGCCACGCGCTCGACGTCCTCCGACAACCGTGGACGTCCGACCTTCATCTTGATCGCGCGGAAGCCCTTCTCCAGGTTGTCCTGGGTCTGGCGCAGCAACCGGTCAAGCGGGTAGTCGAGATCGATGCCGCCGGC
>JBEVJQ010000488.1:0-12135 GCA_040510055.1 Burkholderiaceae bacterium
CCGGGCAGTGATCGAGGCAATCGACCCGGACAAGGACGTCGATGCGTTCCATCCGCGTAACGCCGGGGCATTGATGATTGGGGCGCCGCTGTTCGTCCCGTGCACGCCCCTCGGGGTGATGAGGCTGATCGAATCGACCGGCATCGCGCTGCGCGGGGCGCGCGCCGTCATCGTCGGTGCCAGCAACATCGTCGGCAAGCCGCTGGCGATGCTGCTGTTGCAAGCCGGTGCCACGATCACCATCTGCAACAGCAAGACCCGCGACCTCGCCGCGCACACCCGCGAGGCCGACGTCGTCGTGGCGGCGGTCGGCCGTCCGCGGATGATCACCGGCGAGATGATCGGTCGCGGAGCTGTCGTGATCGACGTTGGCATCAACCGGCTGGCTGACGGCAAGCTCTGCGGCGATGTCGATTTCGCAACGGTCAGTGAACGCGCCGGCTGGATCACGCCCGTCCCGGGTGGGGTCGGTCCGATGACGATCGCGATGCTGCTGTCCAATACGCTCACCGCGGCCGAGCGCCGCGCCTGATCCGGAGTCCATCGATGCCCGTTTCCAAGCCCCGTTCCCAGCCCGCGACCCGCCCCCCGGGATCAGACGCGCGCGACGCCGCCAAGCGGCCGGCGCGCGCGGGGGCGAAAGCGCCGGAAAGGGCCGGCGAGGCGAAGGCCGGCGCGTCGACGGGCCCGGACGACAACGCACTGCTCGATCAGCGCGACCTGCCGCGCTTTGCCGACTTCGAGCCGACGCAGGTCGCGGCGGCGATCACCGAGCTGATCGCCGAGGCCCGGCGCGCGCTCGAACAGGCAGTCGAGCCGTCGACGCTCGCCACCTGGGAGGCGTTCCACCTGCCGCTGCAGCTGGCCACCGAGCGTCTGGGCCGGGCCTGGGGGATGGTCCGGCACCTGAACTCCGTGCTCGATTCGCCACCGCTGCGCCAGGCGTTCAACGAGCAACTGCCGGCGGTCACCGAGTTCTGGACCGAGCTCGGCCAGCACACTGCCCTGTTCGCCAAGTACCGGACGTTGCGCGATGGCCCCGGCTACGCCGCGCTCGATGTCGAACAGCGCAAGGTCGTCGACAACGAGCTGCGCGATTTCCGCCTCGGCGGCGCCGAGCTGGTTTCACCGGCCCGCGAGCGCTATGCCGCGGTCGTCGAGGAACTGGCGCGGTTGTCGCAGAAGTTCTCCGAGAACGTGCTCGATTCGACCAACGCCTTCGGGCTGGTCATCGCCGATCCGGCGCGGCTCGATGGCCTGCCCGCCGACGCCATCGAGGCGGCAGCCGCCGACGCAGCGAGGAAAGGAGTCGAAGGCCACCGGTTCACGCTGCAGTTGCCGTCGTACCTGCCGGTCATGCAGTTCGCCCGCGATCGCGAGCTGAGGCGCACGCTGTACGAGGCCTACACGACCCGTGCGACGTCCGAGCCCACCGACAACACGCCGCTGATGCATCGGATCCTCGCCCTGCGCGAGGAGAAGGCCCACCTGCTTGGCTATGACAGCTACGCCGAGTTGTCGCTGGTGCCGAAGATGGCCGAGTCCCCGCAGGCCGTCGCCGAGTTCCTCGAGGATCTCGCCCGACGCGCACGGCCATTCGCCGGGCGCGACCTCGAGGAACTGCGTACGTTTGCAGCCACGGAACTCGGCCTGCCCGAACTCGAGGCCTGGGACGTTCCGTTCGCCAGCGAACATCTGCAGCAGGCGCGATATGCGTTCTCGGACAACACCGTCAAGCAGTACTTTCCATTGCCGCGCGTGCTCGACGGGTTGTTCGGTTTGATCGAGCGCCTGTTTTCGGTTCGGATCAGCCCGGACTCGACCCAGACTTGGCATCCGGACGTCAAGTTCTTCCGGATCGAGGCGGCGGGACGGCTGATCGGCCAGTTCTATCTCGATCTCTACGCGCGCGAATCGAAGCAGCCGGGCGCGTGGATGGACGACTGTCGCGGCCGGCAGAAAAGGCCCCGCGTCTCGACCCTGCCTCCCGGTGTCGATGCGGTCCAGACGCCAGTGGCCTATCTGGTCTGCAACTTCCAGCCCCCCGTCGGTGGTCGCGACTCGCTGCTGCGGCACGACGACGTCAACACCCTTTTCCACGAGTTCGGTCACGGCCTTCACCACCTGCTCACGCGGGTCGGCGCGCTGGGCGTGTCGGGAATCTCGGGCGTCGAATGGGACGCAGTCGAGCTGCCATCGCAATTCATGGAGAACTGGGCCTGGGAATGGGAGATCGTCGAGTCGATGAGCCGGCACGTCGAGACCGGCGAACCGATGCCGCGCGAGTTGTTCGACAAGATGATCGCGGCGCGCAATTTCCAGGCCGGGCTCCAGACGCTGCGGCAGATCGAATTCGCATTGTTCGACATCCGTCTGCACGGGCGGGCGGCGCTGGCCGCGGCGCCCGCCGGGCCTGCCGATCGTGACGCGATCCAGCGCGTCCTCGACGCCGTCCGCCGCGACGTCGCCGTACTCATTCCGCCGGGGTCGAACCGGTTCCAGAACAGCTTCAGCCATATCTTCAGTGGCGGCTACGCGGCCGGCTCCTACAGCTACAAGTGGGCCGAGGTTCTGTCGGCCGATTGCTTCGCCGCATTCGAGGAGGAAGGGCTGTTCAACGCCCGGACCGGAAGCCGGTTCCTCGACGAGATATTGTCCGTGGGCGGTAGCCGACCGGCCATCGACTCGTTCCGCGCGTTCAGAGGGCGGGAACCGCGCCTTGACGCGTTGCTGCGCCACAATGGAATGGTAGAAGAGGCTGCCTGAGCGGATCGTCGAATCGATGTTGCTCTTCGCCTGGCAGCCACCTCGGAACGCGAGTTGGCGGCGGTAACCGCCTGGAACGGGAGAATCTTGATGAGGCGGGCGCTGATCGGGGCGATGGCCATGGCGGCGCTGGCAGTGTCCGCTACGGCCAGCCATGCCCAGTACAAATGGCAGGCGACCGACGGCGGCATCGTCTACAGCGATCTGCCGCCACCGCCCGACGTCAGGCTGATCGCCAACCGCCAGGGCCGGCCCGCGACCAGCACGGCCGAGGCCAACCTTCCCTTCGCGCTGAAGGCGGCGATGTCGGCGCACCCCGTGACGCTCTACACGGCGCCCGATTGCCCGCCATGCAAATCCGGCCGGGACTTGCTCGCCGGTCGCGGCGTGCCGTTCAGCGAGAAGACGGTGGCGACTTCGGCCGACCTCGAGGCCTACAAGAGCCTCGGTTTCGCCGACGCAAGCTTTCCCGGCGTTGTTGTCGGCCATGACCGCAGCACCGGGTTCGAGCCCGGGACCTGGAACCGGCTGCTCGATGCTGCTGGCTACCCGAAGAGTTCGATGCTGTCGTCGCAGTACAAGCGTGCCGAAGCCCGGCCGCTGACCGAGCCACCGGCGCAGAAACTCACTGTCGTCGTCCGCGAGGAGCAGGTTCAGCCGGTTGCCGCCGATGCCCGCGCTGCCCCGAACCCCGCGATCGAGCGCTATCGCCAGGCAATGCAGGAAGCCGATGCGAAACAGCGCCGGGCGCAGCAGCCCGACATCCGCTTCTGAGCGCTGCTCCCTGCAGGCGGGCTAGCCCGCCTTGCGCAACGTCAGGTTGATCCGTTCGGGGACGGTCGTCGCGGCGGCTTCGCCGGAAAGGCTGCCGGACGCATCGTCGAACAGCGGCGCGGCCGGTACCTTGCCCTCCGACTTCAGCGGCAATACGCCGTGATAGCGCAGGCGGTCGACACCTCCCCAGACGACGACGTCGCCGTCGGACAATGCGATCCGCGCAGCGCGGTCATTGCGCGCGAAGCCACCGAACAAGAACACCGCCGGGCTCCCCAGCGAGACCGAGACGATGGGGGCGTCGAACCGGTTCTCGTCGCGGTCCTGATGCAGCGACAGGCGACTGCCGGGCAGGTAACGGTTGACGAGGCAGGCGTCGGGCTCGAAGCCGGCGAAGCCCGCCACCGCCGCCGCATCGCGTGCGAGCGCCGCGAACGCCTCCGGCATCGGCGGCCACGGCCGGCCGGTCTCGGGGTCGACCGGCAGATAGCGGTAGCCACGGCGATCGGAGGTCCAGCCCAACGGGCCGCAATTGGTCATGGCGACCGACATCGGCTTGCCGCCGGGCGTGACCATCTGCCGGAACGGCGCGGCGCGCGCGATCGTCGCCACGAGCGCGATCAGTTCGGGCGCCAGTCCGCCGGCGAATCCTCGCAGCACCCAGGCCTCGTCACCGATCCGTTCGCGTTTCCCCAGCCCGGTACTCATCGCCGCCGCCCGATCCGGGTCTGTCGCCTCCCCGGCCATCGCCCGTAAGGACCCACTCGTCTGCGCCCTGCCCATCGGTGGTTCCGGTTGCTGCTCGGATCATGTCCCCGGGTTCAGGCATTGTAGCCAGCAGCGTTGTTGGCTCATCGGCACGCGTCGGGCGCATCGCTGGTCTCATCGGTTGCAGCGGCGCCGAGTCGAGCACGCCGAACGCAGGGGCGGGCGGACGGCCGTGCTACCTTCGCATCGAACGGCTGCTGAACCGGAGTCTCGCGATGCCTGGCCTGTTGTCTCACGTCGATCCGGACGGGTTGCTCGAGTACTCGGTTGTCTACACCGACCGGTCGCTCAACCATATGTCCGAACGCTTCCAGGGCGTCATGCGCGATCTGTCGAAGACGCTCAAGCAGGTCTATGGCGCACGCTCGGCGATCGTCGTTCCCGGCAGCGGCACCTTCGGGATGGAAGCCGTCGCCCGCCAATTCGCCAGCGGTCGATCGGTGCTGGTGGTACGCAACGGCTGGTTCAGCTACCGGTGGTCGCAGATCTTCCAGATGGGCGATCTGGTCGCCGGTGAGACGGTGCTCAAGGCACGGCGCATCGGCGACGGCCCCCAGGCCGCCTTTGCCCCGGCGCCGGTCGCCGATGTCGTCACGGCGATCGAGCGCGAGCGGCCGGCGGTGGTGTTCGTTCCGCACGTCGAGACCGCCTCGGGGTTGATCTTGCCCGACGACTATCTGGTCCAGGTCGCGGCAGCCACGCGGTCGGTCGACGGCATATTCGTCGTCGATTGCGTCGCTTCCGGCGCGATCTGGCTCGACATGGGCGCTATCGGCATCGACGTCCTGATCAGTGCGCCGCAGAAAGGCTGGAGCAGTTCACCGTGCTGCGCACTCGTCATGCTGGGCGAACGGGCACGCGAACGGATCGAGTCGACCCGTAGTTCGAGTTACTCGTGCGATCTGCGCAAGTGGCTGCAGATCATGGAAGCGTACGAAGGCGGCGGCCACCTCTATCACGCCACCTTGCCGACCGACTCGCTCGCGATCCTGCGCGACACCATGGTCGAGACCGGACGGCTGGGCTTCGACCGAGCGCGCGCCGCGCAGCACGAGCTGGGCACCAGGGTGCGCTCGCTGCTGGCGACCGCCGGCTTTCCCAGCGTCGCGGCCTCCGGATTCGAGGCTCCGGGGGTCGTCGTGAGCTATACCACCGATCCCGAGATCCAGACGGGACGCAGGTTCCGCCAACTCGGGCTGCAGACTGCGGCCGGCGTCCCGTTGCAGTGCGACGAACCCGCGGACTTCCAGACCTTCCGCATCGGCCTGTTCGGACTCGACAAGCTGCAGAACGTCGAGCGGACGGTCCAGACACTCGGCACGGCGTTGCGGCACGCCCGGTCGCAGACGGCTCCGTGACGGGTGAAGGCGAATGGTCGATGGCAGGAGACGATCGGTGCTATAGTGTTGAGGTAGAAATTCACAAGACCATCAGTTCTTGGTCTTTCAGTCCCGATCCGCCATTTCGTGCGGGCTCGGCGATTCGAACCCCCAGGTTGATATCTTGAGTGTCTCTGCCACGCGGCAGCATTTGCGGTCGCGCGCATTTAGTGCATCAGTGCATATACCTGGAATATCTATCAATGAGTACGCAGACTGGCATCGTCAAATGGTTCAACGAAAGCAAGGGCTTCGGCTTCATCATGCCGGAGGCTGGTGGCAAGGATCTCTTCGCCCATGTGAGCGAGATCCGCACCGGTGACTCGACCCTGGCCGAGAACCAGCGGGTTCAGTTCGAAGTCACGCAAGGGGCCAAGGGGCCGCAGGCATCGAACATCCGCAACGTCTGATCAGCTGAGGCTGTCGACGGCCCCGGCTCACGTCGGGGCAGCAACGAGCCGGTTTCGACCGGCTCGTTTTCATTCGGGATCGCGTACGAGGTCCGGACGCAGCACGGCGCGTCCCTTGATGCGCCCGGCGGCCAGATCGGTCAGCGCGTCATTGGCCGCGTCCAGCGGCTGGGCCGTAACCGGCATCGCCGGCAGCTTGCCGGCGCGAGCGATCGCCATCAGGTCGGCCATGTCGCCCGGACTGCCGACATAGGAGCCAACGATGGTCACGGCCTTCATCGCGACCATCATCGGCACGATCGGCGTCGAACCGCCAAAGAGGCCGACGCAGACCAGCTTGCCCGACTTGCGCAACGCGCCGAACCCGAACGCGAAGCTCGCGCCAGCACCGACGAAATCGACCGCCGCCGCGACGC
Organism: Burkholderiaceae bacterium; assembly: GCA_040510055.1. Lineage (GTDB taxonomy): Bacteria > Pseudomonadota > Gammaproteobacteria > Burkholderiales > Burkholderiaceae_E > Lautropia. The sequence goes on from JBEVJQ010000488.1 coordinate 6,514, forward strand.
CGCCGCCGGTCGCCTTCATCAGCGACTTGAGCGCGCCGTCCTCCGACGGATCGACCAGTTCGCCGGCCCCGGCCGCGCGCGCCGTGTCCCACTTCGAGCGGTCGAGTTCGGCCACGATCGGTGCAGTCTCGAACAGTTGACGGGCCAGGCGAATTCCGGACAGCCCCACTCCGCCGGCGCCGATGATCAGCAACGGGTCTCTGGCACCGAGCGGCCGGCACTTGATCAAAGCGCCGTAGGCGGTCAGCCCCGAGCACGCATAGGTGCATGCCTGCTCCTCGGGCAGCGGATCGTAGGCGAACAAATACTTCGGGTGCGGGACGACCACATGGTCGGCGAAGCCGCCATCGCGATTGACGCCGAGCGCGGCCGGCTTCGCGCACAGTTGCTCATCGCCGGACATGCAGACCGCGCACTGTCCGCATCCGATCCAGGGATAGACCACCCGGCGATCGCCGACGGCGGCGCCCGTCGCCTGCGAGCCGACGGCGACGACCGTGCCGGCGATCTCGTGCCCCAGCGTCCGCGGCGGGTCGATCATCCGCCCGGTCTCGAGCCGCTTGCCGCCGCCAAGGTCGAAGTAGCCCGCGTGCAAATGGACGTCGCTGTGACAGACTCCGCAGCAGCCGACGCGGACGACGACCTCCGTTCCTCGCGGCTGCGGCGTCTCGCGCAGCACTTTCGCCAGGGGCTTGCCCGGCGATTCGACCTGATAGCTAAGCATTGTGTTCTCCGTGGAAGCGCGCGGCCTATGTTACGGGCACGCGCCGCTGCGCCGTGCCACGGCCTACGGGCACGCCGCCGCTGCGCCGTGTCGCGCGCACGGCCTGCGCCGCGCTAGACCCCAGGCTCGCCCGCAACGTCCCGCAGCAATCCAGCCACGGCGGCCACGGTCGCGTCGGGCTGGTCGCGGTGGGCACTATGACCGCATGCCGGCAACTCGAGGAGGGTCGTGGCGGCAACACGCGCCGCGATTCCACGGATCTGCGCCAGCGTCCCGTACTCGTCGTCGAGCCCCTGGATCGCCAGCACCGGGCAGCCGATCGCATCGAGTTCGGCCTCGATCGACCACGACCGGAACGCCGGTGCCAGCCAGATATCGTTCCAGCGGCGAAACACGGCTTCGGCATCGTCGTGATGACGAGCCAGGCGCCGCGGCAGGTCCGTCGTCGACCAGGCCGCCCGAGCGGCCTCGATGCTGGCGATCGACAAGTCCTCGACCCTGATATGCGGCGCCAGCACGGCCAACGCCGCAACCCGCGACGGGAACCGCGCGGCGAACAGTAATGCGATCGAGCCGCCGTCGCTGTGCCCGACGAGGACGGTCGGCCCTGTCGGCGCAGGATCCAGCGCAGCCAGCAGCGCCGGAAGGACGTCCGTGGCCTCGCGGTGCATGTAGTCCGGCGACCAGCGCTCGGCCCTGGCGCTCGGCAGCGAGCGCCCGTAGCCGGCGCGCGACCAGACCAGACCGCGGCAGCCGGCTGCGTCACAGACCCGCGCCGGGAAGTCGCGCCACATCGCCAGCGAGCCCAGACCTTCGTGGAGGAAGACCGCGAGCGGAGCCCCCTGGCGTTCCTGGCCGAGCCAGCGATGCTCGATCCGCTGCGGCCGGCCGCCGACCTCGATATCGACGAAGGCGACCGGCGCCGACTCAGCGGTCACGACCGTTGCGACCGCTCACTCGCTGACGGCTCACGCGGTGCCCGTCGATCGCGACAACTCCCTCTCCCGCAATCGGAACCGCTGGATCTTTCCGGTCGCAGTCTTCGGCAGTTCGTCGATGAACTCGATGGTCCGCGGGTACTTGAACGGCGCCAGCCGATCCTTGACGAAGGCCTTCAGTTCGGCCTCGTCGCTCTGCTCTCCGACCTTGAGGACGACGTATGCCTTCGAGCGGACCAGCCCGTTTTCGTCGGGGACGCCGATGACGGCAGCCTCGAGCACCGCGGGGTGCTGGACCAGCGTCGCCTCGACCTCGAACGGCGAGACATAGATGCCGCTGACCTTCAGCATGTCGTCGCTGCGGCCTGAATAGGTGTACGTCCCGTCGGCGTTGCGCACGTACTTGTCGCCGCTCTTCGTCCAGGCGCCCTGGAAGGTCTCGCGCGACTTCTCGCGATTGCCCCAGTACAGGATCGCCGAACTCGGGCCCTTGATGTAGAGGTCGCCGGGCTCGCCGTCGGGTACCGGCCCGCCGTCCTCGCCCCGCAACTCGATCTCGTAGCCGGGGACCGGCCAGCCGGTCGTCCCGTAGCGGACCTTGCCGGGGACGTTGGAGAGGTAGATGTGCAACATTTCGGTCGAGCCGATGCCGTCGATGATCTCGACGCCGAAGTGGCGGGTGAAGCGCTCTCCCAGTTCTGCCGGCAGCGCTTCGCCAGCCGACGATGCCAGTCTGAGCGCCACCTGTTCGCGCCGCGGCAGTGCCGCCGAGGCGAGCATGCCGGCGAATCCGGTCGGCGCCCCGAAAAACACTGTCGGACGATGCTCGAGCAAGCGCTTGAAGGTCGCTTCCGGCGTCGGCCGTTCGCGCATCAGCACCGTGGTCGCGCCGACGTCCATCGGGAATGTCAATGCATTGCCGAGGCCGTAGGCGAAGTAGAGCTTGGCGGCCGAGAAGCAGATGTCCTCGGCCGTCAGGCCCAGGATCGGTCCGCCGTAGAGCCGCGCAGTCCAGTACGGATTGGCCTGCGTGTGGACGGTCCCCTTGGGCTTGCCGGTCGACCCGGACGAATACAGCCAGAACGCCGGATCGTCGGGGCCGGTGTCGGCCGGTTCGGTCAAGGGCGGCTGGGCGGCGGCAAACGCGTCGACATCGATGCAGTCGTCGGCGGTCCTGCCCTTGTCGTTCGGATCGGTGCCGGAAACGACGATCCGCTCGAGGGTCCGCCGGCCGCCTTCGCCGCGATCGGCGGCGAGCAGCATCGGCAGCAACGCGCCCGAGACGAGCGCCACGCGGGCGCGGCAGTGGCCCAGCATGTAGCGGTAGTCTTCGGCCGTCAGCAGGGTGTTGACCGCGACCGGGACGATTCCCGCATAGATTGCCCCGAGAAATGCCGCCGGCCAGTCGACGCAGTCATGCATCAGCAACAGCACCCGCTCCTCGCGCCGCACGCCGGCCGCAAGCAGTCCGGCCGCGATCCGACGGGCGCGATCGGCCAGTTCGCCGTAGGTCAGTTGCCGATCATCATCGATGTAGGCCACCCGCGCTGGTCGGTCGCCGTTGCGGTCGAACAGGTAGCTGGCAAAGTTGAAGATGTCTCCAGGAGGCGCAGCAACGGGCGAGGAAGCCATGGAGGGTCGCGGCGAGGGGGCCATGGAGGTCTCCGTGGGGGCGGGCGTGGTTGTCGTCTGGTGTCGCAAGCACGGCTAGGGTCTTGCCGCGTTCCGGCGTATGCAGTATCGTGCCATGTCGTTGCCTGCGTCAAGGTCCAAGGAACACGCATTATTATGCAAACGGTGGAGGGGACGGTCCAGCCGGTCGGCGATGAGGTCGCAGGACCATCGCCGGCGCCGGTGTCCAGTCAGCGCTCTCAGGTCGGCGCCACCGCGACCGCTGGCGAGCCGACCGACAAGCACCCGTTTCTCGTCGCGCTGGGCGAGCGCGCGCGCGGGCTGCGCGCCCGCGGTGGCCTGACGCGCCGGGCGCTCGCAGAGCGCGCCGGGGTTTCCGAGCGCCATCTCGCGAATCTCGAATACGGCGTCGGCAACGCCTCGATCCTGATCCTGCTGCAGGTGGCCGACGCCCTCGGCTGCAGCCTGGCCGAACTGCTCGGCGACGAGACCACGCGCAATCCCGAATGGCTGCTGCTGCGCCAATTGCTCGGCGGTCGCGACGAGCAGACGCTGCGCCGCGTGCGCGAAGCGGTGGCCGGTTTGCTCGGCGAAGGCGGTACCGGCCGCCACGGCCGAATCGCACTGATCGGATTGCGCGGTGCCGGCAAGTCGACCCTGGGGCGCCGCCTGGCGGCCGAGCGCGGGCTGCCGTTCGTGGAACTCAGTGCCGAGATCGAACGGATCGCCGGCTGCAGCGTGTCGGAGATCCACGCGCTCTATGGCCAGCAGTCGTACCGGCGCTACGAACGGCGCGCGCTCGAGGAGACGATCGAACATCATCGACAAGCCGTGATCGCCACCCCTGGCGGACTGGTCTCGGATACCGCGACCTTCCATCTGCTGCTCGTCCACTGCACGACGATCTGGTTGCAGGCCGACCCGCACGATCACATGGACCGCGTCCGCGCCCAGGGCGACCTGCGACCCATGGCCGACAGCAAGGAAGCGATGAGCGATCTCGAGGCGATCCTCGCCGACCGCGCCGCGTTCTATTCGAAGGCCGACCTTCGAATCGACACCAGCCGGCAGCCGCTCGAGGCGACGTTCGCGTTGCTGCGCAACGCCGTCGCCAGCCGTTGACCTTCAGCTTTCGGCTGGCAAAACACGCAAGAAAGTGCTTGACTGATCCCCGACTTCGGTCGTATCGTCGCGAAATACCGAGCCGATAGACGCAATATCGTGCCTAACACCTAGGAGGAGCGATCGTGAGCGATTCCCCGCGCGTCGATTACCAGACCCACCCGTCGGCGTATCGCCACTGGAAACTCGGATTCGACGGTCCCGTGGCCACCCTGACCGCCGACATCGACGAGGACGCCGGCATCCGCCCCGGCTACAAGCTCAAGCTCAACAGCTACGACCTCGGGGTCGACATCGAGTTGCACGACGCCATCAATCGGGTCCGCTTCGAGCATCCGGAAGTGCGCACCGTCGTCGTGACCAGCGCCAAGGATCGCGTGTTCTGTTCGGGCGCCAACATCTTCATGCTGGGCACCAGCAGCCATGCATGGAAGGTCAATTTCTGCAAGTTCACCAACGAGACCCGCAACGGCCTCGAGGACTCGAGCCGACATTCGGGCCTGAAGTTCCTGGCGGCAGTCAACGGCGCCTGCGCCGGCGGCGGCTATGAACTGGCACTCGCCTGCGACGAGGTCCTGCTGGTCGACGACCGGTCGTCGGCCGTCAGCCTGCCCGAGGTGCCGTTGCTGGGCGTGCTGCCCGGTACCGGCGGCTTGACCCGCGTCACCGACAAGCGGCACGTCCGTCACGACCTCGCCGACATCTTCTGCACCACGACCGAAGGCGTCCGCGGCCAGAAGGCCAAGGACTGGCGCCTGGTCGATGACATCGCCAAGCCGGCCCAGTTCGCCGCCGCCGTTCGCGAGCGGGCGCGCAAGCTGGCCGACGGCAGCGACCGCCCGGCCGATGGCCAGGGGATCGAACTGACGCCGCTCGAACGCGGGATCGACCCGGACGGCCTGCGCTATCCGCACCTGACCGTGGCCATCGATCGGCCGCGCCGGACTGCGACGTTCACGCTGATCGGTCCCCGGGCCGGCCAACCGACCGATATCGCCGCCATAGTCGCCGAGGGCGCTGGCTGGTATCCGCTCGCGCTGGCGCGCGAACTGGACGACGCCATCCTGTCGATGCGGACCAACGAACTCGAGATCGGCACCTGGTTGATCAAGAGCGAAGGTGACCCGCAGGCCGTGCTCGCGCTCGACAAGACCCTCGAGCAGCACAAGGACCACTGGTTCGTTCGCGAGACCGTGGGGATGCTGC
>JBEVJQ010000489.1:0-4436 GCA_040510055.1 Burkholderiaceae bacterium
ATCCGAAGTGGTGATGCGCAACCAGTTCCACGCGTGGGTCGACTACATGAAGGATGCCGGGCGATGAAAGAAGAGTCGCGGAGCGACAACCGAGCACGCGCGAACGACGAGGCGCGGTCGAAGGACAACGGACGGGCCCAGGTTCAAATGCCGTCGAAGGACAAGGGACAGGCCTCCGAAACACCCCGGTCGGGCAGGGCGGCCGATGTCGGCACGGCGCTGGGCACGGGCGTCGTCATCAATGCGGTCGAGTCATTGACCGGAGCCGACGCGATTGCGCCCGAGCGCGTCGGCCGCGGCCGCAGCGCACCGGCATTGGCCACGGCCGTGCCCCGGCCGGTCCCGGCGTCGGTCGAGCTGCAGCGCGAGGTCGAGGCGCTGCTCTACACCCAGGCGGCACTGCTCGATGCCAAGCGCTGGCAGGACTGGATCGACCTGTTCGACGGCACAGGTATCTACTGGATGCCGGTCACCCCCGAGCAGACCGACTGGGAGGCCGAACCATCGATCTTCGCCGAGGACAGGATGCTGATGGCAATCCGAATGGGGCGGCTGCAGCACCCCAATGCCTGGTCGCAGGCGCCGATGTGGGGGACGAATCACCTGGTCGCAAACGTCGTCATCGAGGCGGCGAACGGCGACGAGGTCGAGGTCTACTCGCGGTTCCAGGTGATGGAGCTGCGGCGCGACCAGGTCCGGCATTTCGGCGGGAGCTATCGGCATCGGCTGGTCCGCAGCGAGGCGGGGTGGCGGATCCGGCTGCAACGGGTCGACCTGATGAACGGGCAGGCAAGCTTCGACTACGTGCTCCAGGCTTGGCTCTGACGGCGTGCTCCAGGGCGCCTGCGTTCATGCCGCCAGGCTTTTCTGGAACACCAGTCCCGCGTGCTCGCGCAGCGCGTGGAAGTGGATCGAGGGCCAGTCGCGCTCGGTGACCTGCAGTTCGTGGGTGTTGGCCGTCAGGTAGGTCGGTGCATCGACGGCGTCGAGGACGATCCGGGCCGGATAGAAATCCATGAAGCGCTTGAGTTCGTGCGCATCGTCGCTGGTGATCCAGCGGGCGAATCGGTGGCGGCTCGGCAGCAGTCGGGCCCTGACGCCGTACTCGTGCTCGAGCCGGTGCAGGACCACTTCGAACTGCAGCGCGCCCACGGCGCCCAGCAGCAGCATGCCGCCGTCCACGGGCCGAAAGACCTGGATCGCCCCCTCCTCACCGAGCTGCTCGAGGCCGTGGCGCAACTGCTTCGTCCGCAACGGGTCGGCAACCTCGATCGCCTGGAATTGCTCCGGTGCGAAGAACGGCAGCCCGGTGAAGCGCAGCACCTCGCCCTCGGTAAGGGTGTCGCCCAGTTGCAGGGTCCCATGGTTCGGAATGCCGATGATGTCGCCGGCCCAGGCCTCGTCGGCGATCTCGCGTCGCTGCGAAAGAAACGTCACCACGCTCATCGGCCGGATCGACTTGGCCGAGCGCGCGACCTTGATCGACATCCCGCGGCTGAAGCGGCCGCTGACCACTCGCATGAACGCGATCCGGTCGCGGTGCGCCGGATCCATGTTGGCCTGGATCTTGAAGACGACGCCGGTGAGTGCGGGCTCGTCGGCTGCGACTACGCGTTCGAGCGCGCGCCGCGACTGCGGCGACGGCGCGAGGTCGACGATCGCATCGAGCACTTCGCGGACGCCGAAGTTGTGGATCGCCGAGCCGAAATAGACCGGCGTCTGCGTGGCGCCAAGGAAGGCCTCGCGGTCGAACGCATCGGCGGCACCGGTGACGAGCTCGATCTCGTCGCTGGCCTGGGCCCAGGCTCGTCCGAAGCGCATGGCGGTCGCCGGGTCGTCGAGCCGATCGAGCGTCTCGAACGGATGGTCGGCGCGGTCGGCTCCCGGCTGGAACACGCGCATCCGCCGGTTGACGAGGTCGACGACGCCGCCGAAGCTGCGGCCCATGCCGACGGGCCAGGTCATCGGAACCGGCGTCATGCCCAGCGTCCGCTCGAGTTCGTCGATCAGCGTCAGCGGTTCGCGGACCTCGCGGTCCATCTTGTTGACGAAGGTCAGGATCGGCGTGCCGCGGGCGCGGCAGACCTCGAGCAGCCGCAGGGTCTGTTCCTCGACACCGTTGGCGGCATCGATGACCATCAGCGCGGCATCGACGGCGGTCAAGACGCGATACGTGTCCTCCGAGAAGTCCTGGTGCCCCGGCGTGTCGAGCAGGTTGATCACGCAGTCGCGATAGACCATCTGCATCACCGAACTCGCCACCGAGATTCCGCGCTGTTTCTCGATCTCCATCCAGTCCGACGTCGCGTGACGGCTTGCCTTGCGCGCCTTGACCGAACCGGCGATGTGGATCGCGCCGGCATAGAGCAGCAGCTTCTCGGTCAGCGTGGTCTTGCCGGCATCGGGGTGAGAGATGATGGCAAACGTGCGCCGCCGGTTTACTTCCTGGGAAATTTCGCGGGGCGCCATCGGTGACGATCTCGGTTACGTACGCAGCAAGGTACACGATTGCAGGGGCGCACCGGCTGATGCCGGGGCCCGTTGTCTTATTGTCTCCTGTCGCGGTCGCTTCTCCGCCAAGACCGGGCGAAACGCTCCGAGCCGGCCGCCAGTGGGCTCGCCCTGCGGATCCGGCTCTCGCACCGTTGCTCGGGGCTCGTCGTAGGATACCGATGCCGGTGCCGGTGCCGTCACGCCGTGGTCGCCCCCTGCGCATCGCCGAGAGACTGGATTCCCCATGATCATTCGCTTGCTCGACGCCACGCGGCAGCTCATGCGGCACCGCTTGTTGGGCGGAATGCCGGTCCGGATTCGCCGGATTGGCCGGATTCGGGGTCGCATCGCGGTGCTCGCGCTGCTGGCCACCGCTGTCGCGACCCTCGTTCCGGCCTTTGCGTTGCCGGCGGCGGCGCAGGCACCGGCGGACCCGGCCGTCGCCAACTGGCCAGAGCGGCCAATCACCATTCTCGTCGGCTACCCACCGGGAGGCGCGACCGACCTGGCCGCACGCTTCGTCGCGACGCTGCTGTCGAAGTCGCTCGGCAAGCCGGTGATCGTCGAGAACAAGCCGGGCGCCGGTTCGAACATTGCCACCGAACTGGTGGTCCGGGCCAAGCCCGACGGCTATACGCTGCTGGTGGCCACGATCGCCAATGCGACCAACATGTCGATCTACAAGCAGCTCAACTACGATTCGAGCCGCGACTTGCTGCCGATCGTCCAGCTGATGGCGTCACCGAGCGTGCTCGTGGTCAATCCCGAGGTTCCCGCAAAGGACCTGCAGTCGCTGATCGCGCTGGCGAAGTCCCGACCGGGCAAGCTGACCTACGCGTCCTCCGGGGTCGGCGGCTCGCCGCACCTGGCCGGGGAACTGCTGAAGATGCGCGCCGGGATCGACATCGTCCATGTCCCCTACAAGGGTGCGACACCGGCCTTGATGGACGTCGTCAGTGGCACGGTGTCGATGGGGTTCAAGACGTCGCTGGGGGCGATGCCGCAGATGCAGAAGGGACAACTGCGGCCGATCGCCGTCGCCAATGCGACACGGTTGCCCGAGCTGCCCGAGGTGCCGACGATGGCCGAGGCCGGGCTCCCGGACTTCGAGGTCACGTCCTGGAACGGGCTGGCGGCGCCGGCTGGAACGCCACGGGCGATCGTCGAGAAGCTCAACGCCGAGGTCAACCGGATTCTCGCTACTTCCGAGGTCAAGGCGCAGTTCCAGTCGCTCGGTGCGATCCCCGTCGGCGGCACCGCGCGGGCGTTCGCCGACTACGTCGATGCCGAGATCTCCCGATGGCGCAACGTCGTCCGGACCGCCGGCATCACCATCGAATGACGCCCGGAGCGGGGCCCGGCCGCCGATGATGCGCGTCGCCCTCGTCACGACCGGCGGGACGATCGTCTCGCTGATCGATCCGGCCACGGGCCGGGCGATGCCGGTCCTCGACGGCGAGCGGCTGCTGGACGGACTCCGTGGTCGCAGCGAAGCCGCCGGAATCGACGCCGCGGCGATCGAGGTCCACGACCTGATGTGCGTCGCGTCGCCGCAGATCGACCTCGACGACTGGGTCGCCCTGCACCGGACGGTGCAGCAGCTGGTTGCGCGCGACGACATCGGAGCCGTGATCGTCACCCATGGCACCAGCACGCTGGAGGAGACGGCCTGGTTCCTCGACCTGACCGTACGGACCGACAAACCGATCGTGCTGACCGGCGCGCAGCGCAACGCCTCGGAGGCCGACTTCGATGGCCCGCGCAACCTGATCGGCGCGATTCGCGTTGCCCAGGCCGACGCGGCGCGCGGACTCGGCGTCCTGGTCGTGCTCAATGACCACGTCAACGCGGCGCGCGAGGTCACCAAGACCCACACCCTCGACGTCGAGACCTTCAGCAGCGGCGAATGGGGATTTCTCGGCGCGGTTCAGCGCCACCGCGTC
>JBEVJQ010000490.1:0-3157 GCA_040510055.1 Burkholderiaceae bacterium
GACTGCTCGTCGTCTCCCACCCGGGCGCCTCGCCGGCCACGCCGACGCGCACCCACCAGCTCGTCGCGAAGCACCGGCCGATTCAGCGCCCAGCGAGCGACAGCGACACCAGTAACTCGTTCATCCGCTTGACGAACCCCGCCGGATCCTCGAGCGTCCCGCCCTCGGCCAGCAATGCCTGATCGAACAGCAGCCCCGACCACTCGTCGAACCGCGCCGTTTCCTCGGCCGGCGCCTTCTTGAGCTGCCGCACCAGGGGGTGCGCCGGGTTGATCTCGAGGATCGGATGTCGGGGTGGCGCCTTCTGCCCGGCCTGCTTCAGAAGCCTCTCGAGCGTACCGCTGATGTCGCCCTCGTCGGAAACCAGGCAAGCGGCCGAATCGGTCAACCGGTCGCTGACGCGAACCTCCTTGACCTTGTCGCCCAGCGCCGCGGCGATCCGCCCGGTCAGGTCCTTGAATTCGTCGGCGGCCGCCTCGTGTGCCTTCTTTTCGCCGGCGTCGGCAAGCTTGCCGAGATCGAGCGCGCCGCGCGCCACCGACGCCAGCGGCTTGCCGTCGAATTCGTGGAGAAACGACAGCATCCACTCATCGACGCGGTCGGTGAGCACCAGGACCTCGATGCCCTTCTTGCGGAAGATTTCCAGGTGTGGGCTGTGGCGTGCCGCGAGCGGGGTCTCGCCGGTCACGTAGTAGATCGAAGTCTGCTCGGGTTTCATCCGCCCGACGTAGTCGGCCAGCGACACCGTCTGCTCGTCCGAGTCGGCGACTTCGGCCGCCTTGCCGTCGGCATCCTCCGTCCCGGTGCGGCCGGTAGTAGCGAAGCGCAGCAGCCCGGCGATCCGTTCCTTGTTGCCCGAGTCCTCGCCCACGCCCTCCTTCAGCACTTGTCCGAACTGGGTCCAGAACGTCCGGTAGTCGTCGGCCTTGTTGGTCGCCAGGTCCTCGAGCATGCCGAGGATCCGCTTGGTGCAGCCTTCGCGGATCATCCGGACATCGCGACTTTCCTGGAGCAGCTCGCGACTGATATTGAGTGGCAGGTCGTTGCTGTCGACCACGCCGCGAATGAAGCGCAGGTAGGCCGGCATCAACTGCTCGGCGTCGGCCATGATGAAGACGCGCCGGACGTAGAGCCGCAGCCCGTGCCGGCTCTGCCGATCCCAGAGATCGAACGGCGCACGCTTCGGGACGAACAGCAGCTGCGTGTACTCGGTTCGCCCTTCGACCCGGTTGTGGGTGTAGGCGAGCGGCGCGTCGATGTCGTGCGTCAGGTGCTTGTAGAACTCGACGTAATCATCTTCCTTCAGCTCGCTTTTCGGTCGCAGCCAGAGTGCCCGCGCCTGGTTGACGACCTCCCAGTCGTCACTCTCGACGGTCTCCTTTGCCTTCTCGTCCCACTTCGTCGCCTTCATCCGGATCGGCAGCGAGATGTGGTCCGAATAGGTCCGCACGATCTGGCGCAGCTTGTACGGATCGAGCAGCGAGTCGAACTCCCTGGCATCGTCGCCGGACCCCTCGGCTTCGCGCAAGTAGAGGGTCACGGCGGTGCCGCGCTCCGGTCGTTCGATCGTCTCGACGCTGTACTCGCCGGTGCCGTCCGATTCCCAGTGGACGCCTTCGGCCGTTGCCAGGCCGGCGCGCCGGCTCTCGACGACGACGCGGCGCGCGACGATGAACGACGAGTAGAAGCCAACGCCGAACTGGCCGATCAGGTTGCTGTCGGCCTTGGCATCGCCGGTCAGCTTGCTGAAGAATTCGCGCGTGCCCGATCGGGCAATGGTGCCGAGGTTGGCGACGGCTTCGTCGCGACTCATCCCGATGCCGTTGTCAATGATCGTCAGGCTCCGGGCTGCGCGATCGACGGCGATACGGATCCCCAGTTCGCTGTCTCCCTCGTACATTTTGTCGTCGTCGATGGCGAGGAAACGCAGCTTGTCGCAGGCGTCAGAAGCATTGGAGATCAGTTCGCGCAGAAAGATCTCGCGGTTGCTGTAGAGGGAATGGATCATCAGATCCAGCAGTTGCCGGATCTCGGTCTGGAAGCCGAGGGTCTGTTTGTCTGTGGTGGTCATGGCTGAAGCGAGGAGGTGCGACAGGAGCGCGCCGGCGGCGCGCGGAAACCGGGAATTATGACCGGGGCAGCGCCGGGATTGCCGGCAGCGACTCGACGCGGTCCAGGCGCACGATCAGCCCGCCGCACTTCGCGTGGCCGGTTGCGCCGCCGACCGCTCCGCGACTTCGCCGGCGGCGGCAGCCGTGCTCGATCGAGGCAGACGAGACACGGTCCACGCCGCGCCGCCCGGGCGCTTTGGAGCCGGACTATGATAGAGCCAACCGTATGAGGACACCGACGATGATCGCCGACCGCGACGTCGGTCGCTCGCCGTTGCAGCGCGCCGTCGAGCCACCGATCGCGCCCGGCTCGGCATGGCGGCGATGATGGCGTTTCCGACCCGCGCGCGGCGCTGAGGCGATTCGGACCGATGGCAGCCGCGACCCCGCCCCCCACAGTCGTCGACTATCCGTTACTGCTCGCCGACATCGGCGGGACCCACCTGCGACTGGGCGTCAAGGCGCACCCGGAGGCGGCGATCGGTCGCAAGCGGACGCTCGAAACGGGCGCGTTCGCCACGCTCGACGATGCCATCGCCGCCTGGCTCGACGCTGGCGATCGCCTCGGCTCCGCCGCCCTGGCGATCGCGGCTCCGGTCCGGGCCGGGCCGATCCGCCTCACGAACACGAACTTCGTGATCGACCCCGACGCCGTCGTCCGCCGCTTCGGCCTGACCGGGATCCGGCTGGTGAACGATTTCGAGGCCCAGGCCTGGTCGCTGCCGACGCTGTCCGCCGACGACTCGGTTGCGCTCGGCCCGCGAGCACCGGACGGCGGCGGGACGATGGCGGTGATCGGGCCGGGCACGGGGCTCGGCTGCGCCGGACTGGTCCGGACCGGCCGCGGCTGGACCACCCTGCCGGGCGAAGGCGGCCACATGACGCTGTCGGCCCAGTCCGACCTCGAGGCCGCCGTGATCGCCCGCGCCCGTGACGAGTTGGACCACGTCTCGGCCGAGCGCCTGGTATCCGGTAGCGGCCTGCCACTGCTCTATCGTTGCCTCGCCGACGTCCTCGGCGAGGGGGCCGATCCCGCGCTGGACGAC
>JBEVJQ010000491.1:0-10740 GCA_040510055.1 Burkholderiaceae bacterium
AGACGTCACCAGCGGTGCGCGGATTCCTGCCCGGTTCCGCGCCCGGCGGCTCCGACTCTTGCGGTCGGCGCCGTGCAGTACTTTCGTCCAACCAGGAGGCTCTCAAACATGTCTTTCCAAATGCTTGATTCGGATTCGGACGGTGCCGTCATCAAGGTCGTCGGTGTCGGCGGCGGTGGCGGCAACGCGGTCAACCACATGGTCAACCGCGGGGTCCAGGGGGTGGAGTTCATCGCGGTCAATACCGATCGCCAGGCGCTGTCGCGGTCACTTGCGACCAAGGCGATCCAGCTCGGCGACGCCGGTCTCGGCGCCGGGGCCAATCCCGAGGCCGGCCGCGCTTCGGCGCAGGCGGCCCGCGGTGACATCCGCGCCGCGCTCGAAGGCGCCAACATGGTGTTCATCACCGCCGGCATGGGCAAGGGCACCGGTACCGGCGCCTCGCCCGTCGTCGCCGAGATCGCCAAGGAACTCGGCATCCTTACCGTCGGCGTCGTCACCAAGCCGTTCAGCTACGAGGGCTCGCGCAAGATGTCGGTGGCCGATGCCGGCATCGACAGCCTGATCACCCAGGTCGACTCGCTGATCGTCGTGCTGAACGAGAAGCTGTTCGAAGTGATGGACGAGGACGCGACGCTCGAGGACGCTTTCAAGCGCGCCGACGACGTGCTGAACAACGCCGTGGCCGGCATCGCCGAGATCATCAACGTCCCGGGCCTGGTCAACGTCGACTTCGCCGACGTCAAGACCATCATGGGCGAGCAGGGCAAGGCAATGATGGGAATCGGCGAGGCCTCGGGGCTCGATCGCGCGCGCCTCGCGGCCGAGCAGGCAGTCTCGTCGCCTCTGCTCGACGGCGTCGACCTGCACGGCGCCCGCGGCGTGATCGTCAACATCACCGCCACCCGCAGCCTGAAGCTGCGCGAGACCAACGAGGTGATCAACACCATCAAGCAGTTCTGCGCCGAGGACGCCACCATCATCCACGGGACGGTGTACGAAGAGGACATGGAGGATTCGCTGCGCGTGACCGTGGTCGCCACGGGGATCGGCAAGATCGTGCGCAAGCCGCAACTGGTGCCGCAGCAGGCCGCGCGCACCGGGACCGACGACGCGCTGCCGGGCCGCGCCGACGCGCTCGACTACGGCAACCTCGATGAGCCGGCGGTCTTCCGCAACCCCCGTTCGGAAGCCAACGCCCGGATCAACCAGTTGGCGCAGAAGGGCGTTGATCGGCTCGATATCCCGGCGTTCCTGCGTCGCCAGGCCGACTGAGGACGTCGCCAAGGAGAGGAAAACCGGGCAACGAAGGATCGGGTCGGCCGCTGGCCTTCCGGCCGACCTGTCCTTCTGGATGATCTTGACGGCGCCACCGTCGCCGGTGGCACCGCGGCCAGGGGCATCCAGAGGGAAACGGCGAAAGAGATCCACCGGGGGGCGCCGCAGCCCGCAGGCCGTGGCGCCCGCCCGCACCGCTCGCGATGCGAGCCGGTACGGACGGGTTTCGGGCCTGATCCAAGGCAGGGCCATCGATGACCGGCGCCGGCCTCGCGTCCTACAATGCCCCGACCCGTGGGGACAGAACAGGAGCGAAAAGATGACGGTAAAGGTCGGTGACCGGCTTCCCGAAGCCACGCTGAGCGAATTCAACGAAACCGAGTCCCCGGGATGTCCAATCGGGCCCAGACAGATCAAGGTGTCGGAAGCAACCCGGGGAAAGAAGATCGTCATCTTCGGCCTGCCGGGCGCGTTCACCCCGACCTGTTCGGCCAAGCACGTGCCGAGCTATCTGCAGAACCACGACCAGCTGAAAGCAAAGGGCGTCGACGAGATCTGGTGCGTGGCGGTCAACGATCCGTTCGTCATGGGTGCCTGGGGGCGCGAGCAGAAGGCCGGCGGCAAGGTCCGGATGCTGGGCGACGGCAGCGCCGAGTTCGCGAAGGCGACGGGATTAGTGCTCGATCTGACGGCCCGCGGGATGGGCGTCCGGTCGGACCGTTATGCCATGCTGGTCGACGACGGCGTCATCAAGGCGATCAGTCGCGAAGAACCGGGCAAATACGAGGTCAGCAGCGCCGAGGCCATGTTGAAAAATCTCTGAACGACCCCGACCTGTGGAAGACAGGTCGGAAAGCCAGGACCGGCCGTGTGTCGCACCGGGGCGATCCGGACGGCGGGCAGTTGCGGCAGCGACAGAATGCGGGCGGCGCGGATCGGGCAATCGGTCCGCGCCGCTTTGCCGAGTGGCCGCCGATCGCCGCGGCGTCCGCCGTTCCTTCGCCGACCGCCGTTCCTTCGCCGATTGCCGCTGCGGCCTCCGTGCCGTGAGTTTCGGCAAAACCTCTTCCATCAGACCTGCGAGATTCAAATGCTTCGACAGCGAACCCTGAAGCGCAAGGTGCACACCACCGGAATCGGCTTGCATTCGGGCGAACGGGTCGAACTGACCATCCACCCGGCGCCGGTCGATCACGGCATCGTCTTTCGTCGCGTCGACCTCGACCCACCGGTGACCATCGCCGCCCGGGCCGAGCGCGTCACCGACACCCGGATGGCCTCGACCCTGTCGGCCGCCGACGACGGGCCGGGGCGCGACGTCAAGGTCTTTACCGTCGAGCACCTGATGTCGGCGCTGGCCGGCCTCGGCGTCGACAATGCCCAGATCGATGTGACCGCCACCGAGATCCCGATCCTCGACGGCTCGGCCGGGTCGTTCATCCACCTGCTGCAGTCCGGCGGCGTAGTCGAGCAGGGCGCGGCCAAGTCGTTCATCCGGATCGTCGAGCCGATCGAGGTTCGCGACGGCGACAAGTGGGCGCGGCTCGAGCCGCACTTCGGCTTCAAGCTCTCGTTCGAGATCGAGTTCGGCCATCCCGCGATCGACGCCACCGGCCAGCGCGTCGAGATCGACTTCGCCGACACCTCGTACGCCAGCGAGATCGCCCGGGCCCGGACCTTCGGCTTCACCCACGAGGTCGAATACCTTCGCGCCCATGGCCTGGCCCGGGGCGGCAGCCTGGGCAACGCCATCGTGATGGACGAATCGAAGGTGCTCAACTCCGACGGCCTTCGCTACGACGACGAATTCGTCAAGCACAAGGCGCTGGACGCGATCGGCGACCTCTACCTGATCGGGCACCAGATCCTCGGCAGCTACATCGCCCACAAGTCGGGCCATGCGTTGAACAACCAGCTGATCCGGGCCGTGCTGGAGCGGCCGCAGGCGTGGGAGCGGGCGGTCTATCCGAAGCGGCGGTCAGCGCCGCCGGCGTTTGCGCTTGACTGGGGGACTGCTTGACGGCCGGTGGCTGCCTTGTCGGTGAGGTGAGAAGCCGCGAGTCGGCAAGTGGCGACGGCGTGATGGGGTAGCGATTGTCGGGGCGGGCACGACGACGACGCTTCGCTGGGGTCGGTCATCGGGGCGTGGTGCAGCGGGCGGCACGATACGCGGAGGGGAGGCGAGCGTGGGCGTGCGGATCGGGCTGCTGTTCGTGGGGTTGGTCATTGCCGGGTTTGCGGTGGCCTGGATGGTCACCGGGAACCGGCGCTACCTGCAGTGGTCGGTGCGATTGCTGATCGCGGCCGCTGCCGTGGCGTTGCTGTTCTTCGCTGCGCTCTTCATCCAGCAGTTCTGACGCGGCCATTCATCGCGCCGGCTTCGTGGCCGCGAGGACGTTCGAGGCGCTCGAGTGCCGCGGCGATCAGCGGCTGTCATCGTCGCGCCGCGGCGGTCCACGACGTGAGTCGCCGGTCGGATCGCGCCTTTCACCCTCGCTTCCAGCCATGTCGTGGCGGGGGCGGCCCCCGTGTCGACGCGGCCGCCGGCCGCCGCCGGGATCGCCTTCACTGCGGTCGCGTCGGAAGGGCTGGGTCTCGCGGTTCTCGACCTTGTCGTCCTCGGCCTTCGCTTCCTCGATCGCTTCGGGCTCGAGTTCCTCGGCGGCGGTGTTCATCCGCACGAACACGCCCCAGGCAGCGAGGAGGGCCGCGGCGGCTATGCCGATCGCGGCTGCCTGTGGCAGGCGCTCGGGTGCGTCGTGGATAGCGCGAAAGACTGCGACCAGGCACTCGATCGTGAGCGACACGATCACCACCATCAGGAACCGCGACAGGAAGCGGCGAACGCGCGTCGGCGCGCTCATCGCCACCGACCGCTGGACTTCCTCCTCGAGGATCGTCTGCGCCAGTTCGAGCGCCGCCACGGCGATGGTCAGCAACCCTATGCACTCGAGTATCGAGACGAAGCGGGCGCTGGCCGAGCGGCCCTCGGCCGGCTGGAACACCTCCCAGAGTTGCTCGCCCGAGAACCAGATCAGGGTGACCGCGGACACGAAGAACAGCAGGACGATGGCGACGAAGGTCAGCTCGAAAGCCCCGTGGACCGCGGCCAACAAGCGGCGCTTGGTGGTCTTGCGGTGCGGGTCGTCGGCCATGGCGCCAGCATCTCATCGGCTCCGGCTGCTCGCAAGCGGAATCGGCGGCGGCCGTTGTGCGGTCGCGATTCAGGACGGCTCGCTGTTCGCGCGGGCGAGGATCCGATCGATATGGCGGACGAAGTCCGGATCCTCGCCGCGCAGCAGCCGTGGCAGCGACTCGCGGAATCGCGGCACCCGGCACCACTCGTCGATGTAGTCCTCCCAGGAGTTCCAGCGCCGGGCCTGCTTCGGCGACATCGACTCGTCGTGGAGCAGCAGGTAGGCGCGCTCGAACAACGACACCAGCATCGCGAAGATCGTCAGCTCGCGCTCGCGCTGCTCCTCGGTGAGCGGCGGGGTCGCGGTGGTCGACAACAACCGCAAGTCCGGATGCTCGAGCGCGATCCTGAGGAAGTCCTGGTAGTTGTCGGAAAGGAGCTGGTAGACCTCCTCGTCCTCGTTCTCGCGCTCCTTCTTCTGCTCCATCAGGAATACGGCGATCGCAAGCGGCAGGCCGATGACGGTCACCACGTAGCTGGCCAGTTCCCAGAACTCGGTCGAAAGCATCGAGTCGCCTCGTTGACGCGCCGCGTAGAACACGGCGAAGCGCGCCCGCACTGTCCGAATTCTGCCGGATCCGGGCTGCCGCCGGACGGCGTCGTCAGATCGCCCGACGACGGCGAGCAGCGCGGCGCGGGTCACTGCAGGTTGATGACCCGCAGACCGACGTTGTTGCCGGCGACCTTGTCGAAGACCTGGATCGACGTCCGCCGCGGGTCGAAGCCCTTCGGCAATTCCTGCCGTCCCGTGAAGTGGCGGTAGTTGCCGATCCGGACCGGCATGGCCGGCAAGGTCACGGTTTCGGTCTTGCCGCCGGCGCGCTGGCCGGTGACGACGAACTGCATCACGCCGTCGAACGGCTGATCGGGCGGGGCCTGGCGCGACAACAGGACGTGGTAGGCGAGACTGCCGTTGTCGCGTTCGAGTCGCGCGGCACGGACGCCGATCGGGTTGTCGCGAGGATCCGGCGGAATCACGCTCTCGAACAACGCAACGTCGCGCCTGAGGTTGGCGATGGTCTCGTCGACGTCGGCCGAGGCGCGCGCTCGCTGCTCGAGAGCCTGCCGGATGCTGGCCTGTTCTGCCAGCGACCGGTCGAGCCGCGCCTGCAGCGCCTCGCGTATCTCTCGTTCGCGCCGTTCGGCGATGTCGCGCGCGTTGCGCGCTTCGTCGCGTTCGGTCACGACTTGCTGCGCCTGTGCCGGCGACAGCCGCGGCGGCCCGAAGGTGTCCTGGATCCAGACCAATCCGATCGCGCCGATGGCCAGTCCCGTCCCGAGCGCCAACAGCCACGCGGGCGTGCGTCCGCGGCGGGCATGGCGACCGCGGTCGAAGACGACTTCATTGGAACGACCGAACATGCCCATCGACATACCCCGGGGAATCGTCCACGAGACTAGCGCGCCGGCGCCTGCCCGGGCTGTCGTGACGTTTGTCACCGGTCCGCGCGCTCCGACGGACGGCCCGAATCGCGTCGAATGGCTATGCTGCCGAACGGTCACGTCGTCCCGTACAGGGTGATGAGGAATGTGACGAACCGGTATCCCGGGACGAGTGCAGCGACCAGCAGGGAGAGTACGAGGACCTTCAAGACGCGTACCGCGCCGCTGGCGCCGTAGACGGTCCCGGTTGCCTTGAACAGATAGACGGCGCACCCGAGCACGATCAGCACGCTCAGCACGCGGTCGACCGCGGGCGTCGCGAGACCGCCCAGGTTGGCCCACTCGCTGACCCCGGCGGCAAGGAGCGCGAGGCAGAAAATCAGCAGCAATACGGTGTAGAGGTGCAGCGAGAAGACCATGTGGAGCATTGCCGGCTTGCGCGCCGAGCGAAACAGCACGGGCAGCGCGCCGGCAAACGGCACGGTCATCAGGATGATCAGCGACTTCGCGTTGAACAGGGCGGCGCGGTCGAACACCGGCGCGTACTGCCCGAGCGGCAGACCCGCGGCGCCGATTCGATCGGCTACGAGCGAACGCGCCAAGGCGCTCCAGTCCTGCCCGTAGAGATGCGAGTCGAGCGAGGAACTGAAGACCTTCGCCCCCGTCACCCATTGGGCGGCGAAGAAGATGACATTGCCCAGCAGAAACAGCTGGATCGGCGCCACGTACTGCCTGCGACTGCCACGGGTCCAGTCGAGCGTCAATTCCCCGGGCTGGGTGACGAGACGACGCGTGGTCCTGATGACGCGGGCATCGATGCTGGTCAACGCGTGCAGGATCTTTCGGCAGACGCCCGGTAGCGTCAGGTCCAACGGCTCCAGCGGTCCCTCGCCGCATCGCGGGCAGAAGGGGGTCGGCACCGGCGTGCGGCAGGTCGGGCACGTCCATTCGCCGACCGGCCCGGCCGCGGCAGAGCGGGCGTTGGCGCGCGGCCCGGCGGCGGACGGCTCCTCGGACGGCGCCTGGATAGCGGCCGAAGGAATCTCGGCGGCGCGGCGGTTGCTCGGGTCATCAGCCAAAGGCAGTCTCCTCGGTGCGGCGCCATCGTGATCTTCGTTCCCGGCGACCACGATGCCTGCGCCCGTCAGTTCGTCGGGCTGTCGTTCGGCGCGTCCTCGTGTGCCCGTGGCCGAGCTACTGGTCGCGGAGCTTGTGCATCGCGCTCCTGCGGATCATCGGTCGACTGCTGCCTGGACGCGATGGTAGAAGTCGTCTCGTGCCCGCTCGGTACCGGTCGGATCGGCAGCCTTCGGCCAGTTGCCGTTCGATGCGATGACCAAGCGGCGCTTCGGGTCGACGAAGATTCCCTGGCCGAAGATGCCCTGGGCGCCGTAACTGCCGTCGTCGTAGGTCCACCACTGGAAACCGTAGCCGCGGCCGGGGGTGTCGGTGGCTTGATGTTTCAAGGTCGCCATCGCGATCCAGCCATCCGGTAGCACCTTCGTGCCGTTGGCGACGCCGCCGTCGAGCAGGAACTGTCCGAAGCGGGCGAAGTCACGGGTCGAGGCCTGCAGGCAGCAGCCGCTGATCTCGTGGCCAGTCGAACCGAGGATCCAGCTCGCGTGCTGCTCCATCCCGAATGGTGCCCAGATCTTCTCCGACAGGTAGTCGGCGAGCCGCTTGCCGGTCGCCGAACTGACGAGCACACCGATCAGGTTGGTCTCGCCGGTCTTGTAGACCCACTTCGTCCCCGCTGGCGCCTCGCGCGGCAGCTGGCGCATGTAGCTGACGGTCACGTCCATGCCCGGCTCGGGCTTGTGACGGTTGAAGCGGGCGACGTCCGACTTGGGATCCTCATAGTTCTCGTCCCAGCGCACGCCCGAGGTCATGGTCAGCAACTGGGCGATCGTCACGTCGTCGTAGACCGAGCCGGCGAGGCCGGGGATGTAGGCCGAGACCTTGTCGTCGAGGTCCTTGATGGAGCCGTCACCGAGCGCGGCACCGACCAGCGTCGACGTGATCGATTTGGCCACCGAGAAACTGGTCCAGCGGCCGGTCGCCCCGAACTCGAGGCCATAACGCTCGAGACGGATTCGCCCGTCATGGACGATCACGAGGCCGGCGATCCGTTGCGTGGCCAGGTAGCCCTCGAGGTCGAGATCGAGGGCCAGCGGCGGCCCGGCGGGGAGCGGACGGACGGGGCCGCCGTTGTCGATCCGACGCGACCGGGCGAGAAACGGCAGCCGGTCCATCGCCCGGAACGCCGCATTGCGCTCGCCTTGCGACCAGAACAGCACGTCGCTGTTGGTCGGAAGGTGAGCAACGAGGCGACGGAGGTCGGCATCGAGCGAGGCCCACACCAGTCCGAGGACGGCCGCCACGACGACGACGGCGATCGCCACCGCCTTGGCCCACCTCCGGCCGCTTCCTCCGGGCCTCTTCACCAGACTAGCGACGGTAGCCGCGTTGACGGTCGATGAATCCGCGCAAGGCCACGGCGAGGGGCGAGTCGTCATCGCCACGCGCGACGGTCTCGGCGCGAAGCGTTTCCAGGGCGGCTAGCGATCCTTCGGTGACCGGCGCCTTGATCCGCGACCGGGCCCCGGCCGCTGGCCCGGCTGCGGGCGCGAGCGGCCCGTCGGGCACGCGCGCGCGAAATCGCAGGCGATTGACCAGCCATCCGCGAGCGCGCAGCCCGGCCAGCAGGCGCGGCTCGAACTGTCGTAACCGTGCGGCCACCGCCGCCGATGCGGCCGTGACCAGAAGGACCTGCTTGTCGAGCCTGACCGGCTTGAGACCGAGCGACGGTTGGATCCGGTTCAGGTCGTCCTCCAGCGCGATCAGCCGCTCAGCGGCTTCCAGCAACGGCGAGTTCTTGAGGTAGGCCAGCGCTGGCAACGGGTCGCGGTTCGGTCGCCCGCCCTTGCCACCCCCCGGCTGCCACGGACGCGTGGGCTTCGGGACCGCCCGCCGGCGAGCTGCCGACCAGACCGTGGCGTCCGCCGTTGTGGTAGCCGTGCTCCCGTCGCGGCTGCCGCTTCTGTTCCCCCGGGGCCTTGGTGTTACCATTTTTCGCTTCACTTTGCGCAATGCGGCCGGTGCTGGTTCGAGGAGTACCGCCTGCGCGCGACACGCTGTTCATCGCCTCGGTTCGTCGCCGCGATCGCGCGTACCCGCTCCGGCGAGTCGACAGGCGGAACAGGACACCTACTGCCCATCCATGTTCCAGAAAGTCCTGACGAGCATCTTCGGCAGCCGCAATGAGCGTCTGCTGAAACAGTATCGCAAGTCGGTCGTGCGAATCAACGCGCTCGAGGCCGAGATCGCGGCGCTGTCCGACGACGACCTGCGTGCCAAGACGGTCGAGTTTCGCGAGCGCGTCGCCGCGGCGATGGCCCGCGCGGGGCTCGCCGACTCGCGTGCGCCGGCGCTGGCGGCCGATTCCGCGGTTGCAACGGCCCCGGCGACCGATGGCGAGGGAGCTGTCGCCGCCGCAGGCGAAACGGGGAGCGGGCCTGCTGGCGCAGTACCCGATGCTCCCGCAACCCCGCTCGCGCAAAGAGAAGCAAGCGCGCCAGGCGCGACGGAAGACGACGACGGGGCGGCCGAAGCTGCCGCTGCCGATCCGCAGGACCAGGCTGCCCGGATCGGCCGGATCCTCGACGACATCCTGCCCGAAGCCTTCGCCGTCTGTCGCGAGGGCGCGAAGCGCGCGCTCGGGATGCGTCACTTCGACGTCCAGCTGATCGGGGGCATGGTCCTCCATCACGGCAAGATCGCCGAGATGCGTACCGGCGAGGGCAAGACGCTGACGGCGACGCTCGCCGTCTACCTCAACGCGCTCGCCGGCCGCGGCGTCCATGTCGTCACCGTCAACGATTACCTGGCGCAGCGCGACGCGGCCTGGATGGGCCGGCTCTACAACTTCCTCGGGATGTCGGTGGGCGTGATCGTCTCGCAGCAGCCGCCCGACGACAAGCGCCACGCCTACGCCGCCGACATCACCTACGGGACCAACAACGAGTACGGCTTCGACTACCTGCGCGACAACATGGTCTACGACGTCGAGTCGCGGATGCAGCGCCAGCTGTTCTACGGGATCGTCGACGAGGTCGATTCGATCCTGATCGACGAGGCCCGCACGCCGCTGATCATCTCCGGACCGGCCGAGGACCATACCGAGTTCTACACCCGGATGAACCAGGTGCCGCCGCTGTTGACGGCGATGGAGTCCGAGCCGAAGCAGGACCAGCCTGATCCGCCCGGCGACTACTGGGTCGACCACAAGGCGCGCCAGGTCCACCTGTCCGAAGCCGGACACGAGAACGCCGAGGAGATCCTCGGCCGGCTGGGGATGCTGCCCGAGGGCGCGAGCCTGTACGACCCGGCCAACATCACGCTGGTCCACCACCTGATGGTGGCGCTGCGCGCGCACACGCTCTATTTCCGGGACCAGCAGTACGTGGTCCAGGACGGCGAGGTCGTCATCGTCGACGAGTTCACCGGTCGGCTGAGGCCGGGCCGGCGCTGGTCCGACGGGCTGCACCAGGGCGTCGAGGCCAAGGAAGGTGTGCCGATCCAGGCCGAGAACCAGACGCTCGCGTCGATCACCTTCCAGAACTATTTCCGGATGTACGGCAAGCTCGCCGGGATGACGGGGACGGCCGACACCGAAGCCTACGAGTTCCAGGAGATCTACAGCCTCGAAACGGTCGTCATCCCGACACACCGGAAGATGGTCCGCAAGGATATGCAGGATCAGGTGTTCCGGACGGCGCGCGAGAAGTACAACGCCATCATCGAGGACATCCGCGACTGCCACGAGCGCGGCCAGCCGGTGCTCGTCGGCACGACCTCGATCGAGAACTCCGAATTGCTGTCGG
>JBEVJQ010000492.1:0-2568 GCA_040510055.1 Burkholderiaceae bacterium
GCGTAGGGGCCCGTGTGGATCTCGCAGACGGCAGCCCCGATCCGGGCAGCGGCGTCGACCTGGGCAAGGTCGGCATCGATGAAGACGCTGGTCGTGATTCCAGCGCTGCGCAGCCGATCGATCGCGCGCGCGAGCGTCGCCTCGTCGCCGGCTACGTCGAGCCCACCTTCGGTCGTGATCTCGTGCCGGCCCTCGGGGACGAGCATCGCCATCTCGGGGCGGATAGCGACGGCGAAGTCGATCATCGCAGGCGTCGCTGCCATCTCCAGGTTCAGCTTGATGTGGGTCAGGTCGCGCAGCCGGCGGACGTCATCGTCCTGGATATGACGCCGGTCTTCGCGGAGATGCACGGTGATCCCATCGGCACCGCCTAGATGGGCCTCGACCGCCGCCCAGACCGGGTCGGGCTCGTACGTCTGGCGCGCCTGGCGCACCGTGGCCACGTGGTCGATATTGACGCCCAGTTCGATCATTGCTGTTCGATCCGTTGCAGGTCGACGAGGATGCGGCGCGTCGACAATGCCGCACCCTCCAGGTGCTCGGCCAGAACCTGGCGGGAGAGCCGCTTGGCCTGGCCCAGGACGCCGGGCCCATCATAGCGCCCGTCGGCCATGCCTCGTAGCGCAATACCGCTGTAGACGTCGGCACGCGACGACTGCGACGTCGGCTCTTCGACGGCCAGCCACTGGCCGGCGACGATCCGGTAGTGACCCGCGGGATCGATCGGCCGCCCGTCGCGGTCGCGGGCCAGGTCCGGGGCGTAGCCGATCTCCTGGAGCAGCAGCCACTCGAATCGTCGCAGGGCGGGCTCATGCAAGGCTTCCGGATGGCCCCTCCCCGGCGCCCCTGTTGCCGGCGAATACCCTGTTGCCGGCGAATCCCCTCTTGCCGACGAATCCTCTGTTGCCACCGAATCCCCTGTTGCCGCCGAATCCCGGGTTGCCGCCGAATCCATTGTTTCCGCCAAATCCTCTGCTGCCGGCGGATCGCCTGTCGCCGGCTCATCCTCGCGCTGCACGCCGGGCGCCGCGCTTCCGCGGCCGACGTCGAATGCCTCGAGCGCCGCGACGTAGCCGTCATAGAGCCGCGGGTGCGGGTCCTCTCGGGCCAGCAGGCGCATCAGCAACTCGTTCAGGTAGAAGCCGATCAGCAGCGCCCGGCCCTGCGGCAACGGCACGCCGGCGCGCCACTCTGCCCGGATCAGCGTTTTCAGTTCGTTGCGTCCCGAGAACGCGACATCGATCGGTTGAAACTGGAGCAGGACGGCCCGCAACGCCGATCGCGGGCGTCGCGCACCCTTGGCCATCACGGCGATGCGGCCATGATCGCGCGTGAACAGCTCGACGACGAGACTGGTCTCGCGCCAGGCCACTGTGTGCAGGACGAAGCCCTGCTCGGTGATGGCCGCCAAGCCCTACTCGTAGCCGTAGCTGCGTAGCCGCGCCTCGTCCTGCGCCCAGCCCTTGCGGACCCGGACCCAGACTGTCAGGTGAACGCGAGCGTCGAACAGCCGCTCCATGTCGACCCGCGCCGTAGTACCGATGCGCTTGATCCGCTCGCCCCCGGGACCGAGGACGATCGGCTTGTGCGAGCGCCGCTCGACGACGATCGAGGCGGCGATCCGGCGCAACTCGCCCGCTTGCTCGAACCGGTCGATGACGACCGTGCTCTCGTAGGGCAATTCGGCGCCGAGCAGGCGAAACAGCTTCTCGCGAATGATCTCGGCAGCCAGGAAGCGTTCGGAGCGATCGGTGGCCTGCCCGGCATCGTAGATCGCGCCCTGTTCCGGCAGCCGTTCCACGATCGTCGACAGCAGCGCGTCGAGACCGGCGCCGGTCCGGGCGCTGATCGGCACGATCGCGGCGAACTCGGCCTGGGCTGCTACGCGCGCCATTACCGGCAGCGCCGCGTTCGGGTTCTGCAGCAGATCGATCGCATTGAGGGCGAGGATCACCGGCTGGCCATCCTCGGCCAGCTTCAGCGCCTGCAAGTCGGCGGCGACCAGACCCCGCGTCTCGCCGCCTCCGGCGGATGATCCGGCAGTGGCGGCCGAGGCCGCGCCTCGAGGACCAGCGACTCGGGCAACGAGCACGACCACATCCGCCTGGCGGGCCACCGAGTGCGCGGTACGATTGAGCAGCCGGTTCAGCGGGTTCGTCCGCAGCGTCTGGAACCCGGGCGAGTCGACGAACGCGATCTGTGCATCGCCGTGGACCAGCAGCCCCAGGATCCGGTGGCGCGTGGTCTGCGGGCGATCGGCGGTGATCGACAGCGGCATCCCGACGAGCCGGTTCAGCAGCGTCGACTTGCCGGTGTTCGGACGGCCGATGAGCGCGACGTGACCGCTGCGACGGATCGTCACTGGCGGCGGCGAGGCTGTTCCGTCCGCACGCACGTTGGCCCGCGCCGACTGGCCGAATCCGGAAGAGGTCAGGCCCTGCCGGCGCGAGTGACGACCCCGCCGTCTCCGTCGCCCTCGGTGCCCGCGATCCCGGGCGCGCTACGCGGCGACGACGAAGCTTCCTGCGGCCTCGCCTCGCGCGCGGCGGAAGCGCCCGGTGCGATGAG
>JBEVJQ010000493.1:0-10453 GCA_040510055.1 Burkholderiaceae bacterium
GCAACTGCTGGCGTTCCTCCATGGCGTCGAAAGACACCGTCTGCGGCGCCTCGGTGATTCCCTGGATGACGCCGGTGTCCTGGATCGGGAACAGCCCCTTGGGGATGACGAGATAGAGGACCACCGTGGCCACTACGGTGGCCACGGTCACCCCCAGCGTGATCCACGGATGGCGGAGCACGACCGCGAGCAGCCGCCCGTATCCGCCGATGCTGGCAGCGATCGCGCCGCTGACCCGCTCCATGATCCCGTTTTGTCGCCGTCCGTGCTCCGGGTTGCGCAGCAGGCGCGCGGCCATCATCGGCGTCAGGGTCAGCGACACCACGCACGAGATCAGGATCGCCACGGCCAGCGTGATCGCGAATTCGCGGAACAGCCGTCCGACGACTTCGCCCATGAACAGCAGCGGGATCAGAACGGCGACCAGCGAGAACGTCAGCGAGATGATCGTGAAGGCGATCTGGCGCGAGCCCTTCAGCGCCGCGGCCATCGGTGACTCGCCTTGTTCGGTGTAGCGCGAGATGTTCTCGATCATGACGATCGCGTCGTCGACGACGAACCCCGTGGCCACGGTCAGCGCCATCAGCGTCAGGTTGTTGATCGAGAACCCGGCCAGGTACATGAAGGCGAAGGTGCCGACCAGCGACAGCGGGACGGCCACGGCCGGGATCAGCGTCGCCGACAGCGTGCGCAGGAACAGGAAGATCACCATGACGACCAGCGCGACGGCCAGCATCAACTCGAACCGGACCGCCGCGACCGACGCCTCGATTGTCGTGGTCCGGTCCGACAGCACCTCGAGGCTGATGGCACCGGGCAGCCCGTCGCGCAGCGCCGGCAACTGCGCGCGGATCCGGGCGACGGTCTCGAGCACGTTGGCGCCGGGCTGGCGCTGGATGTTCAGGATCACAGCCGGCTCGATCCGGGTTCGGCCATCGCCGTCACGGGTCGCCGCCCAGGCGGCGAGGAACGGGTTCTCGGCGCCGTCGGTGACGTCGGCGACCTCGGACAGCCGCACCGGCGCGCCGTTTCGAAACGCCACGATCAGCGCCCGGTACTCGTCGGCCGAACGGAGCTGGTCGTTGGCATCGAGCGTCGATGCCCGGGTCGGCCCGTCGAAACCGCCCTTGGCCTGATTGACGTTGGCACCGACCACCGCGGTGCGTACGTCCTCGAGCGAGATCCCGCGGGTGGCGAGCGCCCCGGGGTCGGCCTGGATCCGGATCGCGGGCTTCTGGCCACCACCGATGCTGACCAGGCCGACGCCGCTGACCTGTGCGATCCGGGTGGCGATCCGCGTGGAAACCAGGTCCTGGATCCGCGGCAACGGCATCGTCGCCGAACTGACCGCCAGTGTGAGGATCGGCGCATCAGCCGGGTTGACCTTGCTGTAGACCGGCGGGGCGGGCAGGTCCTGCGGCAGGAACGTCGACGACGCGTTGATCGCCGCCTGGACCTGCTGCTCGGCCACGTCGAGCGGCAGCGACAACTCGAACTGCAGCGTGATCACCGACGCGCCGCCCGAGCTGATCGACGACATCTGTCGCAGCCCCGGCATCTGGCCGAGCTGCCGCTCGAGCGGCGCGGTGATGGTCGAGGTGGTTACGTCGGGACTTGCGCCCGGGTACAGGGTCGAAATCTGGATCGTCGGATAGTCGACCTGGGGCAGCGCCGAGACCGGCAGCAGGCGATAGGCGACGATCCCGACCAGCAGGATCGCGACCATCAGCAACGAGGTCGCGACGGGCCGCTCGATGAACAGCCGGGAGGGATTCAACGGTCCTCGGGGTCGACGCGGAGCGGGTTCATCGCTCGCCCGGGCGGATCAAGTCTCGCCCGGTCGGCTGACGGCCTCGACCAACTGACCATCGCGGACCCGGTCGGCGCCGTCGACGACGACGCGATCGCCCGGAGCGACGCCGCTGGTGACGACGACCTGGCTCTCGGTGGCCTGGCCGAGCACGACCTTTCGGGTACCGATCCGCGACTGGCCGTCGATCACGAAGACGTAGGTGCCGGTCGAACTGCGCTGGACGGCGGCCGGCGACATCACCGTCGCATCCTTGATCGTCCGCAACCGCAGCTTGACGTTGACGAACTGGTTCGGGAAGAGCCCGTTGTCCCGGTTCTCGAACTCGGCCTTGAGCCGGATGGTGCCGGTGGTGACGTCGATCTGGTTGTCGATCGAGCGCAGGCTACCCGAGGCGATCATCCGGTCGCCGCGGCGGTCCCAGGCTTCGGTGACCGGCGCCTCGGCACGCGTCAGGCTCTGCGCCAGTTCGGCGATGTTGTCCGACGGCAGCGCGAACGTGACCGCGATCGGCTGGACCTCGGTGATCACCACCAGCCCGTTGGCATCGGAAGCCCGGATCATGTTGCCGGGGTCGACCTGGCGCAGCCCGACGCGACCGCCGATCGGCGCCGTGATCCTGGTGAACGACAGCTGCAGCTTGGCCGAATCCACCTGCCCCTGATCGGCCGCGACCGTCCCCTGCATTTGGCGCACGAGCGCGACCTGGTTGTCGACCTGCTGGCGAGCGATCGAGTCCTTGGCCAGCAGCCCGCGGTAGCGCTCGAGGTCGGTCTGTGCGTTCTGCAATTGCGCGCGGTCGCGGGCGAGCTGGCCTTCGGCCTGGGCCAATTCGACCTGGAACGGCCGAGGATCGATCTCGGCCAGCAACTGGCCCTTGGAGACGACCTGGCCTTCGTCGAATCCCAACCGGACCAGCTGCCCGTCGACGCGCGATCTGACGGTCACCGTGCTACGCGCCGTCACCGTCCCGAGCGCATTGAGGATGACGTCGACGTCGGCCGTTCGCACCGCCCCGACCAGCACCGGGATCGGTCGGTCGCCGGCAGCACCAGGTTGTCCGGCGCGGCCGGAACCGCCCTTGGCTCCGCCCCGTGCCTGGCGCGCCGCGGTCGAACCGGCCGGGGGCTGACCAGCCGGTTGGGCCACGGCCGTCGTCGCGCCGGCGTTGGTGGTGCCGCCGCTGCCCGATGCGCCAGACTGGCCCGCACTCGCGCCAGTGCCAGTCCCGGTACCCGGCCCCGTCGCGGTACCCGGGCCGGTCCCGGGACCTCGGCCCGCTCCGGGGCCACGGACCGCTCCCGCGCCGCCCATGGCGATGCCTGGCTCCGGTTTCGGCGCCTGCCAGGTCTGCCAGGCCCACCAGCCACCGAGCGTCAACAACGCCAGCACCCCGACGACGATGAGCGCACGCATCCGTGACCCCGCAGTGGCCGCCGTCAGCCGGTCACGCCGTGTTCGGCGAACCAGGCCAGCGCCCGCTTCCAGCCATCGTCGGCCGCATCCTTGCGATAGGACGGGCGATAGTCGGCATGGAAGGCATGGGGCGCATCGGGATAGACATGGAAGACCGAGGCCTTCGAAGCCGCCGTGCCGCCGTCGAGTCGCAACTGCATCTCCTCGACCGTGGTCAGGGGAATTCCCTGGTCCGCACCGCCGTAGAGGCCCAGCACCGGGGCGTGGAGCTGCTCGGCAACGTCATGCGGGTGGGTCGGCGTGACCGCGCTCGTCGCCGACGTCAGCCGACCGTACCAGGCGACGCCGGCCCTGAGCCTCGGCTGGTGCGCGGCATACATCCAGGTAATCCGGCCACCCCAGCAGAAGCCCGTGACGGCGAGCCGCTTGCCGTCGCCGCCGTTGGCTGCGGCCCAGTCGGCGCAGGCGTCGAGGTCGGCCATCACCTGGGTATCGGTCACCTTCGAGACGACCTTCTCGAACCGCTCGGCCGCGGTCGCTCGTTCTCCGGGTTCGGGCTGGCGAAAAAAGAGCTCGGGGGCGATCGCCTGGTAGCCAGCCTTGGCGAACCGGCGCGCGACGTCCTGGATATGCTCGTGGACACCGAAAACCTCGTGGACGACGAGGATCGTGGCCAGCCCGACGCGACCCTGCGGCTGGGCCCGGTAAACCGGCAACTCGGCGCCGCTCGCCGGGATCCGGATCATCCCCTCGGTCAGCCCGGTCCGGTCGGTTGTGATCACCTGGGCGAGCAAAGGCCCGGTCGGGGCGACGGCGGCCGCGAACCCGGCGCCGAGCGACCCGGCGATGAAGCCGCGCCGGCCGACCGGCGCGTGCGGCACCAGCGAATCCAGTTCGGCAAACGAGTGGTCATGGCTCTGGATCACGGTCATCCGCAGATTCTCTCCGGGCTATTGATCGAGTCAACGATCGGACTGCCCGGCGGTTGTCAACGTGTTTCGCCGCGGCGACGGCGTCAGCCTCTTGCCGGATGCGCAGCGGGGCCAACGATCTCTTGTCGGATGCGCAACCGGCCGCCCGCCTCTTGCCGGATGTGAGCCGGCAGCAGCCTGCCCCCAGGCAGGCGCGCGACCGGTATCGGCGCAGGGGCCGCCACGATATCAGCGGCTGGTCCCGGGCCCGGAGGCTAACCCTCGGACCTGACATGGGAGCCGGAGCTGACACGGGACCCGGAGCTGTCCCATGGCCCGGAGCCGTACCGTGGCCGGGTCAACGCAGGACCGGTCGCGTTCACGGCAACTCGGTCGTGGGCCCCGCGCCCGGGGCTAGTCCAACGGTTCGGACCCGGCGCGATCGGGGGGACCGCCGGCTGGCGCCAGTCGGCCCTCAGTGCGCCTCGTCCCAGTTGGCGCCGACGCCGACATCGGCTACCAGCGGCACCTTCAGCGCAGCGACCGAGGCCATCCGCCGCGGAATTTCGACGCGCATCTGTTCGACCTCGTCGGTCGGCACCTCGAACACCAGTTCGTCGTGAACCTGCATGATGAGTCGCGATCGCAAGCCGGAGCCGAGTAGCCAGTCCCAGATGTCGATCATCGCGAGCTTGATCAGGTCGGCTGCGGTACCCTGCATCGGCGCGTTGATCGCCGCCCGTTCTGCCGCGGCGCGGCGCGGGCCGTTGGGCGAGCGGATCTCGGCGAGCCAGAGCCGCCTGCCGAATACCGTCTCGACGTAGCCCTGCTCGCGGGCCAGCGCCCGCGTCCGTTCCATATAGGCGGCCACGCCCGGATACCGAGCGAAATAGCGCTCGATGTAGCGGCGGGCGGCGTCGCGCTCGATGCCGAGATTGGCGGCCAGGCCGAACGCGCTCATTCCGTAGATCAATCCGAAGTTGATCACCTTTGCATAGCGACGCTGTTCGTTGGTGACTTCGTGGAGCGAAGCGCCGAACACCTCGGCGGCCGTCGCTTGATGGACGTCGATGCCCTCGGCGAAGGCCCCGAGCAGGCCGGCATCCTCGGAGATGTGCGCCATGATGCGCAGTTCGATCTGCGAATAGTCGGCCGACAACACGACGTTGCCCGGCCCGGCGATGAACGCCTCGCGGATCCGGCGGCCCTCGGCCGTGCGGATGGGGATGTTCTGCAGATTCGGGTCGGTCGACGACAGCCGCCCGGTGACGGCGACAGCCTGGCCGTAGGTCGTGTGGACCCGGCCGGTGCGCGGCGAAACCATCTGCGGCAGCTTGTCGCAATAGGTCGACTTCAGTTTGGCCAGCGCCCGCCAGCGCAGGATCGCCCTCGGCAGCGGAAAGTCCTCGGCGAGCTTCTCCAGCACTTCCTCGTCGGTCGACGGTGCGCCACTGGCGGTCTTCTTGACCACCGGCAGCTTCAGCGTCCGGAACAGCAGATCGCCGAGCTGTTTCGGCGAGCCGAGATTGAACGGCTGGCCAGCGAGCTGGTAGGCCTCGACCTCCAGCGCGTGGAGCGAGGCAGCCAGTTCGGCCGACTGCCGTTCCAGGCGCTGGCCGTCGATCAGCACGCCATGGCGCTCCATGCCGAACAGCACGCGTTCGGTCGGCATCTCGATCTCGCGATAGATCCGATCGAGCTTCGGATCGGCGACGATCTGCGGATGGAGGTGGTAATGCAGTTGCAGCGCGACCTCGGCGTCCTCTGCCGAATAGGCCATGGCCCGCTCGAGGTCGACCTGGTCGAAGCTCAATTGCTTCACGCCGCGACCGGCGACGTCCTCATAGGTCAGTGTCCGGCGCTCGAGATGGCGCGCGGCGAGCGCGTCCAGGGTGTGGGTCCGGTGAGCCTCGATGACGTACGACTCGAGCAGCGTGTCGTGCGCGAGACCGCGCAGCGCGATCCCGTAGTTGGCCAGTACGTGACTGTCGTACTTGACGTTCTGCCCGACCTTGGCGTGCGCCTCGCTTTCGAGCCAGGAACGCAGACGCTCGAGCACGAGCGTCCGGTCGAGTTGGTCCGGTACGCCGGGATAGCGATGGGCGACCGGGATGTAGCAGCCTTGGTAGGGCTCCGTCGATAGCGCCACGCCGACGATTTCCGCGCGGACCGGATCGAGCGAGTTGGTCTCGCAATCGAAAGCGACGAGCTCGGCCGCGGTGATCCGGGCGATCCAGGCGTCGAGTTGCGCTTCGGTGCTCACCAGGTCGTAGACCTTCGCCGGCTCCGGCGCGCGCGGCTCGGCAACCTCGTCGCCAGCCGATGTGGCGGGTCC
Source organism: Burkholderiaceae bacterium (assembly GCA_040510055.1). GTDB lineage: Bacteria > Pseudomonadota > Gammaproteobacteria > Burkholderiales > Burkholderiaceae_E > Lautropia. The sequence goes on from JBEVJQ010000493.1 coordinate 6,473, forward strand.
CGCATCTTCGGCACCCGCGGCGCCCTCGACGCCACCGGCACCCTCGACGCCACCGGCGCCCTCGACGCCACCGACGCCTCCGCGGTCGGCGACCGCACCGTCGGTCCGGTCCGCGATCCGGATGCCGCCATGAGCGACGGGTGCCCTCGGTCGCGCTCGTTGCGTCGCGGCCAGGGCAGCGGCGGCGCCCGGCATCGGACCGCCCACGGCAGCGCCGCTACCACCGGCACGGCCCCCGGGCCGAGCGCCGCCGTTATCGCCGGCGGCGGCCTCGAGACGGCGGGAATAGCTCCTCAGCTCCCAGCGCTCGAACAGTTGCCGCAGGACGGCCGTGTCCTCCTCGCGCATCTCGAGTGCGTCGAACCCGTCTCCGAGATGCTCGCTCAGGTCGCAATCGGCGCGGACCGTGACCAGTCGTTTTGCCTGCGGCAGCCACTCCAGGGCGGCGCGCAGGTTCTCGCCGACCTTGCCGCCGATCACGGCGGCGCTGCCCATGACGCCGTCGAGGTCACCGTACTCGTTGATCCAGCGGGCGGCGGTCTTCGGCCCGACCTTGTCGACGCCGGGAATGTTGTCGACGCTATCGCCGGTCAGGGTGAGGAAGTCGACGATGCGCTCCGGGGGCACGCCGAAGCGCGCGATGACGCCGTCGCGATCCATCGGCTCCGGCGGCGATCCGTCGCGCGTCATCGTGTTGACCAGGATGGTCTTGTCGTCGACCAGTTGCGCGAGGTCCTTGTCCGACGTCGAGACCACGGTACGCATTCCGGCGGCGCGGGCTCGGGCGGCCAGCGTGGCGATGACATCGTCGGCCTCGATACCGGGCACGATCAGCAACGGCCAGCCGAGGGCGCGCGCCATCCCGTGGATCGGCGCGATCTGGCTCTGCAGGTCCGACGGCGTCTCGTTCCGCGTCGCCTTGTATCCCGCGTACCAATCGTCGCGAAACGTCCTGCCCGGTGCGTCGAACACCACGGCGCCGTAGCGCGCACCGCCGTGCAGCCGGGTATCGTCGCGCAACCGGCGTAGCATGCCGACTATCCCGTGGATGGCGCCGGTCGGCTCGCCTTGCTTGTTGCGCAGGTCCGGCAGCGCATGAAAAGCCCGGAACAGATAGCTCGAGCCATCGACCAAAAGCAGGGTTTCGTCGGACATGGTGACCAAATTGAGAGTGCCGCCGCTACGGGCGATTTCGTCGCCCGAGCGGTCCACCGCCATCAAGGCCCGCGAGTCCTGGCACGTCCTCGGGATTATCTCAGAGTTCATCGAGGCGACCGAGGTCCTGGCCGGGGTCCGTCCGGCAGTCTCGATCTTCGGCAGCGCCAGGATTAAGCCCGGGTCGCCGTGGTACGAGGAAACGGTGATCCTCGCGCGCAAGCTTTCCGATGCCGGCTACGCGGTGATCTCGGGCGGCGGCCCGGGAATCATGGAGGCGGCCAACAAGGGCGCCTTCGGCGGCCGCTCGCCTTCGGTCGGCCTGAACATGCAGCTACCCAACGAGCAGCATGGCAACCCCTACCAGGACATCCCGCTCAAGTTCCGTCACTTCTTCGCCCGCAAGGTGGCGTTCGCCAAGTACGCAACCGCGTTCGTCGCGATGCCCGGTGGCTGGGGGACGCTCGACGAGCTGATGGAGGTGCTGACGCTGATCCAGACCCGCGTCGGGCGGATGATCCCGGTGATCCTGATGGGCACGGAGTTCTGGAGCGGGCTTCTCGACTGGTTCCGCCAGACCCTCGTGAGCGAAGGCATGATCGGCAAGGACGACATGAACCTGATCCGCGTGTTCGACGATCCGGGCGAGGTCATCAACGCGATCTTCGACTTCTACCAGCATCGCGGGTTCTATGCGAGTTCGTCGGACCGCGAGCTGAACCTCAATCTCTGATGTCCGTCCCCCACCAGCAATCGATGGTCGCCGGCGACGAGGCGAGCGACCATGATGTCCAGCCCCTAAGCCCGTCGGCTCGCGCCGACACCGGACCCGCAGCGTGGCAGTCTTCACCGTCGTATCGCCTGAAGAACTCGATCGCTGGCTGAGCGCACGGTTCACCGTCGGCCCGGTGACGGCCTTCACGCCGATCGCACAGGGTATCGAGAACACCAACTACTTCGTGGATACCGAGTCGGGCCGTTTCGTCCTGACCCTGCTCGAGCGGATGACGCCGGCCGCGGTCGCGTTCCCGCTCGCTCTGATGAAGTACCTGGCCACGCACGGGATCCGCTGCCCCGAGCCGCTCGCGGCGGCCGACGGCTCGCTGTCGGCAACGCTCTGCGGCAAGCCGGCGACGCTCGCCACTCGGCTGCCGGGCCGCCAACACGATGCACCCACCGCTGCCGAGTGCGCGGCCGTCGGCGGGCTGCTTGCCCGGATGCATCTGGCTGCCGCCGGTTTCCGCGAGGCTGCGCCACCCAATCCACGCGGCCTCGACTGGTGGCCGCGCGGCGCAGCCGACGTCTCGGTGCTGCTCGACGACGGCGCGCGACGCCTGCTCGACGACGAAATCGCCACCCAGCAGGCGTTCGCTGCCAGCGCCGCCGGCCGGTCATTGCCGCGCTCGGCCGTCCACGCCGACCTGTTCCGTGACAACGTCCTTTTCGACGCCGACGGCCAACCAGGGGCGATCGACTTCTACTTTGCCTGCGAGGACCGCTGGCTGTTCGACCTGGCGGTCTCCTGCAACGACTGGTGTCTCGCCGATCGCTGGAACGCCGGCGACGACGATGGCCCCGGCCCGCTCGACGCCGTGCGGCTGGCCGCGCTGCTCCGCGGCTATTCGGCCGTCAGAAAGCTGATGCCGGCCGAGCGCGCCGCGTTCGCGACGCTGCTGCGGGCCGCGGCCCTGCGCTTCTGGCTGTCTCGGCTCCATGACCAGGCAAGGCCGCGGGCGGCGCGGCTCCTCGAAGCGAAGGACCCGCGCCCGTTCGAACGGTTGCTGCGCGCCCACCGCAGCCGCCCGCTGCGGTTCGAGGCCGCGGCGCAGGGGGCCACCCCCGGAAAACCGTAACAGGCGCGACGGCGCCGCTAACCGTTCCGCACGATCCCACATCTGCCGACGGGAGCAAGGAATCCCCGTATCATCGGCGCCCCGACACCGGCCGCCGAACGCGGCTATCCGCCATTTCCAAATTGCGACGATGCAGGTCAAGAAGGTTCCTGCCGCCACCGGCTGGCGCTGGGTCGTCGAAGGCTTCACCGCATTGACGCGCTCGCCCGGTGTGATGCTTGCCACCGGCGCCCTGCTGCTGTTCACGCTGTTGATGACCTCGGCCTTCCCGCTGCCGGTGATCGGTCCGATCATCCCGCTGATCCTCACCCCCGCGCTCGGCTTCGGCTTCGTCCAGGTCACGCGTGAAGTGATGGCCGGGCGCAAGCCCTCGCCGTTCGTGCTGTTCTCGGGGCTCGGTCCGAAAGCGGCCGGTGTCCGCCGTGAGATGCTGGTGCTGGGCGGTGTGAACGCCGTGGCCACGCTGCTGGCCGTAGCCCTCACGCACCTCGTCGACGACGGTCGCTGGGCCGGATTCCTCACCGGCGCCCGCACGATCGAGGCCGGGACCGAGATCGGCGCCGAAACGATCGAGGCCGCGATAGTGTTCTTCGCGTTCTACGCGCCATTCCAGGCCGCATTCTGGTTCGCGCCACTGTTCGTCGGACTCCACCGGACGTCGGGGCTGCAATCGGTGTTCTTCAGCACGGTAAGCGTCTGGCGCAACAAGGGGGCGCTGCTGGTCTACTTCGCGGGCTGGTTCGCGGTGGCGCTCGGTTGGTCGCTGCTGGTCCGGCTGATCACCCAGGCGCTGACGCCGACCACCGCCTCGATTGTGATGATTCCGGGATTGCTGGTGCTGATGGTGGCGCTCTACGGATCGTTCTGGGCAACCTATCGCGACATCGTCGATCCGCCCGTGGCCGAAGGCATCACCCGGCTCTGAGCCGGCGCAGCCGGCTGCGCTCGCGACCTCGAGCAAGGGACGCGAACG
>JBEVJQ010000494.1:0-3930 GCA_040510055.1 Burkholderiaceae bacterium
GAACGATCGCGAAACCCCTCGCGCGGACGATCACCACCACCGCCGTCGCCGCCACCGATGAGCGCGCAGCCACTGACGGCAACGACGACGCAGAAGAGGGCTGGATGCCGGGCGCTGCGCGCGAACGCGGCGACGCAGTCGAGGGTCGCGCGCCGGACCCAGGTCGCGAGGCAGTCGAGGGTCGCGCGGCGGACCAAGGTCGCGGGGCGATCGAGGGCCCCGCGGCGGACCAAGGTCGCGGGGCGATCGAGGATCGCGGGGCTTTCGGCCCGAGCAACGGGCCGATCGCCGCCCCCCGGCCCGTCAGTGAGCATCGCCATGCCGCGCGCTGCCCGCGCTACTCCGCGTGATCATTCGGTAGAGCACGGCAAGCACGAAGGCCAGCACCATCAGGGCCGCGATCCACCAGAACACCCTGTCGACGAGCCGCGAGGTATGGTCGGTCACCCGCGAGAGGGAAGCCTCGACGCCGCTGGTCAGCGCCTGCAGTTGCTCCGGCGACTGCAACGACGACTTGAGATCGCCGACCAGGGTCTGGGCGCGGCCGAGGGTTTCGCTGAAGGCCACGGCCGTCTTCGTGTAGTCGGCGATGTCGAACGGCTTGTCGTTCGGGTCGTTCTTCTCGCGCCCCGGCTTGAGAAACGCGCTGTCGACCGCCTGGACCGTGTCGCGTAGCGCCACCGACGTCTGGTCGAGCCGCACCAGCATCGACTCGACCGAACCGACCAGGACGTTGGCGTTGGCCGTCAGGTCGTTGCTATCGCGGACCAGCTCGCGGCTGTGCGTCAGCATCTGGTGGGCCAGCGGGCCGTGCTTCAGCAGCATCGCGTCGATCGCCTCGCGCTCGCGCCGGATGTCGACGGGCAGCCGCTCGACCGTCTTCGTGGCGCGGTCGATGCTCGCCGTCACGACCGGCAGCATGGCGCCGACATTGCCCAGTTCCGGGCCCGACAAGGAGTCGCTGAGCGTATCGCGGACCTGCCAGTTGAGCAGGAACGGCATCCGCTTGAGGAGGTAGAGCGCGCGCTCGGCCACGGCGCGGACCTCGTCGACCGCCTTGGTTGCCTCGCCGATAGGCGCGAGGAAGCCACCGCCTTCGGCGACCTCGGCCACGATCGATTTGCTGCGCGAGGCGGCGAAGTCATCGAACCGGACGTACGAGACCAACTCGATGTCCCGGTTCTTCCGATGCCACTCGAGGATCATGGTGTCGAGCTGCTCGAGCTGCGATGAGCGCATTACGCGGCCGGCGATCTTCCAGATCTCTTCGCGCGCCTGCCGCGAGGCGGTCACCAGATGGCGACCCCGCGGACCGAACCAGCGCTCGGCCAGGTCATCGTCGATCCACTTGCGCGCCTGCAGGCTCACGACCAACGTCATGTCGAGCAGCTGGGTGAACGGATCGGGATTGGTGGCGATGTCGTAGAGCGCCGAGACCTGGACCAGCTTGACCCGATGGGCCAAGCGGCGCTGCTCGGGGCTCGGGTTGTTTCTCTCGATCCGCTCGACGGCGCTGACCAGGTAGGTCATGTAGCGGTCGGCGAAACCGGTGGTGAGTTGCTGTAGCTCGCCCTGGGTGATGACCGCCTGGTTCTCGTCGTTGTCCGCGGCCGCCGCGCCTGCCCCCAGGCGGCGATCGGCGTCGCGACCGGGCGCGGCCGCCGACTTGCCCGCGCCGCCGGCCCGCGAGCCGGCCGCTCGCGATGATCCGGACGACGTCGAGGACTTGGCGTCGCCCGACTGCGCCACCAGCGCTCGGGACGGTCCGGTCTGGGACCAGGCTGGCATCGCGGCGGCCAACATCCCCGCCAGGCCCAGGACGACTGCGCCGACGAGCTTCGATCCGGATCTGGACATGGGAGGACTCTCCGCGACGAATCGCGCCGGGCGCACGACCCGCGCCGACGCGCTTGCCGGAGCGGGGCTGCCGGTCGCTTTGCTGCCGGTTACCCGTTCTACAACATTTTTCGTCACCGTCGCTGCCACGGCCCGTGTCACAGTCGCCGCGCGACGGCTCCGTGTCGCAGTCGCCGCGCGACTGCCGGCACTGAGCGTGGCGCCGGCGATCGGCACGACGCCGTTCGGTTCGTCAGCTGGCGCGAGTCCCAGCGGCGGGCAGGCGCGCGTCGAAGCCGGAACGGCGCAAGGCATCGATCACCTCGGCGACGTGCTCGTGACCGCGGGTCTGGATCACGACCTCGACCTCGGCGTTCTGCAGCGGCATGTTCGAGAACGCGCGCTGGTGGTGGACCTCCTCGATGTTGGCCTGGCATTCGGCGATCAGCGCCGTCAGTCGCGCCAGTGCCCCGGGAGTGTCGCGAACGCTGATCCGGATCCGGGCGAGGCGTCCGCTGCGGACCATCCCACGCTCGAGGATCCCGATCATCAGGATCGGGTCGATGTTTCCGCCGCTGATGACCGTGGCCACGCGCTGGCCGGCGAAGCGGTCGCGATGGGCGATCAGGGCCGCGAGACCGGCGGCGCCGGCGCCCTCGACCACCGTCTTCTCGACCTCGAGCAGCAGCAGGATCGCCTCCTCGATCATGGTCTCCCCGACCAGCAGCAGATCGGCGACATCGGCGCGCACCCGCTCCCGCGTGATCCGGCCCGGCTCGATCACGGCGATGCCTTCGGCGATCGTTCCACGCTCGACGGGCCGGTTGCGGCCGTGGAAGGCGTTGTACATCCCCGGGTAGCGCTCGGTCTGGACGCCGATCACCGCGGTCCCGGGTGACAACGCCCTCAGGGCGCAGGCGACGCCGGCGATGAGGCCGCCGCCGCCGACCGGAATCACCACCGAGTCGACTCCCGGCACCTGTTCGGCGAGTTCGATCCCGAGCGTCCCCTGGCCGGCGATCACGGCCCGATCGTCATAGGGATGGATCCAGGTCAGCCGGCGCTCGGCGGCCAATGCGATCGCCCGTTCCCGGGCCTCGTCGAAGCTCTCGCCGCAGAGGACGACCTCGGCGCCGAACGCCCGGGTACGGGCGACCTTGACCGCGGGCGTCGCCATCGGCATCACGATTACCGTCGGAATCCCCAGCCGCCGCGCGTGGTAGCTGACCCCCTGCGCATGGTTGCCGGCCGAGGCGGCGATGACACCCCTGCGGCGCTGCGCGTCGTCGAGGTCCAGCAGCCGGTTCAGGGCACCGCGCTCCTTGAACGACGCGGTGAACTGCAAGTTCTCGAACTTGATCCAGACCTCGGCGCCGATGATCTCCGACAATGTTCGCGAGTGCAGGCAGGGCGTGCGCTCGATCTTTCCGGCCAGCCGCAGCGCGGCGGCTTCGATCTCGGCGAACAACCCGGCCGAAGCCTCCGCGCCAACCCCGGCCGAAGGCTCCGCGCTCACCCCAGCCGCCGCATCTCGCGCAGCATCACCGACAGCATCGCCGAGTCCGGTTCGGTCACGGCACGCAGCTCGCCGAGCAACTGCTGGGCACGCTCCAGCACCCGATCGTTGCTCGACTGCCAGCGCTTGACCAGTTCGGCGGCCGAGGCGTCGGTCGCGCGCGGCGCGCCAGCCAGCACGGCCGCGGTGACGGCCCGCTGCAGCCCCGACAGGTCGTCGAGCATCGAGCCCTTGGCCAGCATCTGCCAGTGCTGGCTGCCGGGCAGTGCCGAGATCTTGTCCCGCAGCCACGAAATCCCCAGGTGGCCGGCCAGGTCGAAGTAGACCGCAGCCGCCATTTCCATCGGATGTCCGGTCTGGGCGGCAACCTCGACGATGTCCAGCGTCGCGAACAGCGTGGGGAAGGTCGCCATCCGGTCCGCGAGGGCCTGCGGCACGCCCTTCGCGGCCAGGTCGGCGGCGACCCGCTCGACGCGCTCGCGCTCGTCGGGAGCGAGCAGCGTCGCCAGTTTCGGTTCCAGCGTCTCGACGCCTGGCCGGAACGCGGCCATCGTCGCCGTCATGTCCTCGTGCAGCCG
>JBEVJQ010000495.1:0-8793 GCA_040510055.1 Burkholderiaceae bacterium
TCAACAAGCGTTCGATGGCCTCAGGCTACGCCGGGCTCGACAACGAATTGTTCTACATGGAAAAGACCATGATGGTGTTCGGCGACGCCAAGAAGGTCGTCGAAGACATGGTCAAGGCTGTCCACTAGAGGCCGGAGGCCGCCTTGATATCCGGCGACCGGCCGCCATATACCCGTTCGGCGTATCCACCGAACGGAGAAACTCGAAAGATGAATCAGGCCACCCTGCCGGGCGCGAACACCAGTCGGATCGACTCGCTGCGCCGCACGGCGACCTTCGACTACCTGCTGCACATCGTCGGCATCCTGTTGTCGCTGGGGACGCTGTCGGTGCTGGCGTTGGTCATCAACTACATCAAGCGGCCATCGGCCCGCGGAACCATATTCGAGAGCCACTTCACCTGGCAGATCCGGACATTCTGGTGGACGATCTTCTGGTTCGTGGTCCTGGCCATCCCGTTCCTGCTGTTGACCGCTCTGACGTTCGGGTTGTTGTCCTTCCTGTTCGTTCTGCCGCTGATATGGTTCCTTTACCGCATGATCAAGGGACTGCTATGGCTGAACGACGGCAAGGAGATGCCCGTCTGACGTCCGGGCGCCGCGCGGTACTCGCGCGGCTCGGCCCGCTGGCCACCGTCCCGGCGGCCTCTGCAATCCTCTCGACTCCCGGGTTGCTCCTGCTGGGTACGGTCGGCGGTTGCGCCAGTGGCAGCAGCCGGCCAGCCGGCCCTCCACTGTCCGTGTCCGGCAAGCCGCTGGCGCTTCCGCTGGCGGCCCCGCGCCCCCGTACCGGCGAACTGTGGGTCTTTCGCGAGATCAACAACTACAACCATATGCCGCTCGGCGACCTCGAACTCGAGGTCCGGAGCAATGCGCCGCTGACCGTGGAGCATCGCCGTGTGCGCCGAATCGGCGGTGCCGGGCAGATTTCCGGTCACGTCGAGCCGCGGGCGATGACGTTCAGCAATGCCTGGTCGGTGAACGTCGACTCGTCGTTCGATGACGAGTACAGGTTCTCCCCAGCGGTCCCGCTGTTGCCGCCGAAGCTCGAACCAGGATCATGGTCGAAGACGAGCCACCGCTTCACGGTCGCCGGCAGTAGCAGTGTCTATGGCTGGTGGCAGCGGCTGACGGCCACCGGGACCGAGATCGTCACCACGCCGGCTGGCCAGTTCGACACGCTGGTCATCAGGCGCCAGATCTGGTTCGATTCCCCGCAGCCGTTCCGCTACGACCGCTGGCGCGAGGAGGTGCGTTGGTATGCGCCGGCCGTCAACGGTTGGGTCCGTCGCCAATGGACCGGCAGTTACCTCGACGAAGGCACGATCGAAAAGGTCGACCGGCGACTCGAGGACGCGCTGACGCAGGAACTGCGGTCGTATACCGCCGGCACCGGCTGAGCCGCCGTTCGATCGTGATTCGCGACGCGAGGCACGGCCCGAACGCGCGGTGCGCGGCTTCGTGTGCGCGGTGCACGAGTGAATCGCCACACGGCAGCAGCGGCACGCACCCGAGACGATCCGCCGTTGAAGCGATCGGGGATGCCGCCGGTCCAGGAAGGGGAGCGGCCGCGCGACAGCTGTGGGATAAAAGCACAAATCACGCGACTCGCACGAGGCCCGGCATGTCCCAGACCATCCACCATCAGTTGATCCACGGGATCAAGGGACTGAGCGCGGCACAGGCGCACCAGCTCCACGACTACCTGGCCCGCGTGAAGGAAGGGCTCGATGGCGAAGCGCTCGACACCGCGGCGGCTGCCGAGGCCGAATCGCTTGACGTCGAAGTCGCCGGCGAGGCCCACGCCCTGGACCTCGAATCCGCGGTCGTGGTCGAGGACCTGGGGATCGATGGCGATCTTCCGCAGCCGGTCTGCGCCCAGGACGAAGCGAAGGCTGGTCCCGAGTTCGGCTGGGGACCGCCGCCGCTGACAGCGGTCCAGTTCGACGTGATCGCCTGCCTGATCCGCGAGGCCAACGAAGCCCGCAACGCCCGGCGCCAGCGCTACGGTCTCTGATCTCGCCGGCAGCTCCGGGCGTTCAGGCCTGTAGCAGCCCCCAGCGCAGCGCGACCAGCGTCAACTCCGACTGATTGCTGGCGTCGAGCTTCTGCTTGACGTGATAGAGATGGGTACCGACCGTGCTCGGCGCGAGCTTGAGATTGTCGGCGATCTGGGCGACGGTGAGGCCGCGCGCCAGCTGCAGGAATACCGAGAACTCGCGTTCACTGAGGACGTCGGCCGGACTGGTCTCGCCGCGGACCTGCGCGGCAGCCAGCGCCTGCGCCGTTTCGGCGTCGATATACAGCTGCCCGGCGGCGACTGCCACCACCGCGTTGATCAGCGCCTCCGGCGCGCTGCGCTTCGTCAGATAGCCGAGCGCGCCGGCGCGCAGTACGCGCCGCGGATGCGCCGTGTCCTCGTGCGCCGACAGTGCCAGGATCCGGACCTGCGGATCCTTGGCCAGCAGGCGCCGGACCGCCTCGAGGCCGCCCATTCCCGGCATCGACAGGTCCATGATGACCAGGTCGGGCTTCACCCGGGGGTACTCCTCGCAGGCCTGCTCGCCGCTGGCAGCCTCGGCCACGACCTCGACCTGGGCGTCGGCCAGCAGCATCCGGAAACCCATGCGGACCAGCGCGTGGTCGTCGACCAGCATCACCCGGATCATGCGGCCTCCGTGCTCGGTCCGACCGGCATCCGGACGATCAGTACTGCCCCTCGTTCGGGGCCCGGCTCAAGCGCCACGCTGCCGGCCAGCGCGCCGACGCGCTCGCCGATCCAGCGCAGGCCGTAGTGGTCGACGGTCGGGGCGGCGCCGCCTGTGCCGCCCGCGCCAGTCGCACCGGACGCTTCGGCTGCGGCGGCCGGGTCGAGTCCATGGCCGTTGTCGACCACCCGCAGCACGATGTCGCTGCCGTGCCGGCTCAGTGACAGCTCGATCAAGTCGGCGCCGCCGTGGCGCAGCGCATTGGTTACGCCCTCCTGCGCGGCACGATAGAGCGCCAGGGCGGCATCGCCCGCCAGTGGCGTGTCTGCCAAGTCGACCTCGACGGTGATCCGAGCACCGGTGCGGGCGCGCTCGGCCCGTTCGGCCAGATCACGGAGCGCATCGGCGAGCCCGAGATTGTCCAGCATCAGCGGCGTCAGCCGCGGGATGATGCCGTGCATCGCGTCGTAGAGTCGCGACGACTCGTCGGCGATGGTGCGGGCGGCCTGCGATGCCACCAGGTCGGTAGCCTGCACGCGATGCGCGATCGAGAGCGCCATGCTGCGCATCGCGGTCACCGACTGCCCGAACTCGTCATGCAGTTCGCGTGCGATCAGGCGCCGTTCGGCCTCCACCCGGTTGTCGATCCAGCGCGCCAGCGACCGGCTGTCGGAGAGCTGGGCCTCGGCACGGATCGCGCGCCGCTCGGTCTCGAGGTGGGTGTGCAGTTCGCCGACCATCCGATTGAACGCCGCACCGATCGCGCCCGCCTCGGCGCCGGCCAGGCGCGGCAGCCGGACGTCGAACTCGCCGGCCTGGACCCGATTGAGCGCCCGGACGATGGCGTCGAACGGACGAACGGTCCGACCGACCAGCCAGTGCATCAGCGTTGCCAGCAACACCAGCATCGAGGCACCGCCGATGACCAGCACCCGTGCGTCGTCCCAGGCATCGACGATGGCCCGCGACGCGTTGGCGCGCACCTCGAGCTTGCCGTCGGGAAACAGGATCGACTGCACCGATGGCTTCGGAGCCACCAGCCGCTCGAACCACGACGGCGCGTCGCGTCCGGCCTTGTATGGCGACGGCGGCGAGCGGTAGAGCTCGTCCCCGTTCGAGTCGAACAGCGTTATCTCGTTCGAGCGAACCCGTCCGATTCCCTCGAGGAAGTCGCGCATCGCCGGCGTCCCCCGGGCGGCATGGAGGAGCGCCGTGCGGTTGAGCAGTTGCGCGGCGACGCGATTGGCCGCCACGACCTCCTCGTTGACCGAGTGGCGCATGCTGCGGAGCTCGATCGTGAGCACCAGGACGACGAACAGCAGGGTCAGCGTGCCGACGATCAGATTGATCTTGACCCGCAGCGTCACGACCGTCCCCCGTCATCGCGTTCGGCAGCCGTCGGAACGGCCAGCGTCCTGCCGCCGCCGAGCGTGGCGCTGCCGAAGTCGCCGCCAAGCGCGAAGTCATCGGCCGCGCGAACGATGGCATCGACCATTGCCGGATGTGTCGGGTCGTGGCCGACCCCATCGAGCACGACCAGCCGCGCCGGCACGCCGTTGTCGATGAGGCGACGGGCGACCAGCATCGCGGGATCGGGTCGGCAGACGATGTCCTCGACGCCATGGAGCAGCAGCGTCGGGACGGTCGGGACGCGGGCGCAGCGATCGAGCAAGGTCGACGTTGCCAGCCAACAGTGATGGCGCAGGTAATGGGCCTGGACGCGATAGCGATCGATCAACAGGGCCGCGTCGCCATCGGCCGGCGGCATCGGACTCGAATCGGCGCTGGGCCTCGGATCGGCGCTGGGCCTCGGATCGGCGCTGGGCCTCGGATCGGCAGCAGCCCTCGGATCGGCAGCAGCCCTCGGATCCGGAGCGGCCCTCGGATCCGAAGCGGGGTCGGAACAGGCGTCGGGCGCGGACTCTCTGGCGGGCTCGATCTCGGAACCCGGTCCCGACAGCGCCCGTTCCCATGCGAACCACGCCCGCGCCAGCGCCAAACGCTCGGCCGGATCACCGTCGATCAGCCGGCCCGCAAGGAACTCCAGTGGCCGGTCGCGGGCGCCGGCCGGAAGTGCAGCCGCGAACCGGCACCAGGCTCGCGGCCGCCGAGGCCTGGCGCCAACGAAGAACCAGTCGACGTCCTGGTCGCGGGCGAGGAAGGTCGATCGCAGCAGCAGTCCGGCGACGGCCTGCGGTTCGTCGGCCGCGTGGCAAAGCGCGAGCGTGGCGCCCCACGAGCCGCCGACGACGAGCCAGCGATCGATCCCGAGATCACGGCGCAGCCGACGGAGGTCGGCGAGCAGATCGTCGGTGGTGTTGTCGACCAGTTGGCCACGCGGCCTGCTGCCGCCAGTCCCGCGCTGATCGGGACAGACGATCCGGTAGTGCGCCGGATCGACGAACCGCGGCAGCAGCTGCGACCCTCCCGAGCCCGGTCCGCCGTGGAGCACCAGGGCCGCGGGCCCATGGCGCTGGCCGAACTGCCGGACATGGATCCGATGCCCAGGCCCGACATCGAGCCATCCGGCATCGAATGGCGCCGTGGCGGGATGCAGTGGCCGCCGGTTCGCGCCATCGGACTTCGGCGAACCGTCGGCGGTCGGATTGACGGTCGCGGTCACGCGCCGATGATATCGGTGCCGCGCGGCGCAACCGGTTCATGAAATTCATGAGGGCGATCTCATGGTGGCGAGGCTGGGGGCGACGCCACGGGGACGGCATCATCTGGTCTCGGGAGCAGTCCCGACGGCGCCAGTTGGCGCTGTGTCCCTGAATGACTCGTCGATGCCTCGGCATCGCGGGGCATTCGCTCTCAGACGCAGAAAGGAGACCCGTTCATGAAATGGACCACCCCGACGGCCACCGACTTCCGGTTCGGCTTCGAAATAACGATGTACATCGCCGCCCGCTGATCGGCGACCCGGGTGATGCCCCTGACCGCGTCCGGGGCGTCACCCTTTGCAGGCTGTTCGGGCCTGAGCTGATCCGGCTGCCGACCCGTCCCGCTCCGGCCTCGGCTGATCCGGCTTTCCGACCGATCCGGCTCCGGCCTCGGCTGATCCGGCCTTCCGACCGATCCGGCTCCGGCCTGGGCTGATCCGGCTTCCGACTCGACCCTCACGCATGCAGGTCACGATACTCGGCTCGGCGGCGGGCGGCGGGTTCCCGCAGTGGAACTGCAATTGCCGCAACTGCGCCGGCGTCCGCGCCGGCACCGTCCGCGCCAGGCCGCGAACCCAGTCATCGATCTTCGTCCAGCCCGACAGCGGCGCCGACGGGGTGCTGTTCAACGCCTCGCCAGACATCCTCGAGCAGATCCGCAGTCACCGGGAACTGCAACCGAACCGGGCGCTGCGCGATACGGCGATCGCCGGCGGTGTGTTGATCGACGGCCAGGTCGATCACGCCACCGGCCTGTTCATGTTGCGCGAGCGGGGCCAGCCGCTGCCGCTCTGGTGTACCGACCCGGTCCACGAGGACCTGACGCGCGGCAATCCGGTCCTTGCCGTGCTGGACCACTATTGCGGGGTCGAACGGCACCGGATCGCGGTCGACGGCGCCCCGTTCCGGATTCCCGGGGTCGAGCGACTGGTGCTGCGGGCGCTGCCGTTGCAGAGCAAGGCGGCCCCGTACTCGCCGCATCGCGAGCAGTCGGTGCCGGGCGACAACATCGGCGTCACGGTCAGCGACGAACGCGGCGGCGGGCGGCTGTTCTACGCGCCGGGGCTCGGTGCGATCGATGGCGCCGTGTTCGAGGCCATGGCTGCGGCCGACGTCGTGATGGTCGATGGCACGTTCTGGACCGACGACGAGATGCCGCGCCTGGGCGTCGGAAACAAGCACGCCCGCGAGATCGGTCACCTCCCGCAGTCGGGTCCCGGCGGGATGATCGAGTGGCTGGCGAAGCTGCCGCGGTCGACGCGCCGGATGCTGATCCACATCAACAACACCAATCCGATCCTCGACGAGGACTCCGAGGCCCGCGCCACGCTCGTGCGCGAGGGGATCGAAGTCTGCGAGGACGCAATGACGGTGCGGCTCTGACGCCGCCAGCCGCTGACGGAAATTCCGACGATGCTCGCCGAAATCCTCAAAGCGCCTGACGCCGCCGATGACGGGCCGCCGTGGTCGCGCGCCGAATTCGAGTCGCGGTTGCGTGATCGCGGCCGCGCCTATCACATCCATCACCCGTTCAACGTGATGCTGAACAGCGGCCGTGCGCAGCGCGAGCAGATCCAGGGGTGGGTGGCCAATCGCTTTTATTACCAGATCGCGATCCCGATCAAGGACGCAGCGGTGCTGTCGAACTGTCCGGACCGCGAGGTCCGCCGCGGCTGGGTCCAGCGGATCCTCGATCACGACGGGTTCGAGATCGGCGATGGCGGCAACGCGATCCGCGATCCCGGCGGGATCGAGGCCTGGCTGCGGCTGGCCCAGGCCGTGGGTCTCGCCCGCGACGAGGTCACCGATCTGCGTCATGTCGTCCCGGGCGTGCGCTTCGCCGTCGATGCCTATGTCAACTTCGCGCGCCGCGCGCCGTGGCAGGAAGCGGTCTGCTCGTCGCTGACCGAGCTGTTCGCGCCCGAGATCCACCGTCAGCGGCTGGCGACCTGGCCCGAGCATTACCCATGGATCGAGGCCGAGGGTCTTTCATACTTTCGCAATCGCGTGAGCCAGGCACGCCGCGACGTCGACCAGGGGCTGGCGATCACCCTCGACCACTTCGACACGCGCGCGTTGCAGCAACGGGCGCTGCAGGTGCTGCAGTTCAAGCTCGACATCCTCTGGACGATGAACGACGCGATGGCCACACGCTACGGAGTATCCGGATGACGACCGCCAGCGACGACTGCCGCCCCCGGGTCGGACCGGGCTTTCGCCTGCAGTGGGAGCCGGCGCAGTCGAGCCACGTCCTGCTCTACCCCGAAGGCATGCTCAGGCTCAACCAGAGCGCCGGCGAGATCCTCAAACGGTGCGACGGCACGCGCAGCCTGCGTGATATCACGGCGGAACTGGAGCGAGCGTTCGAGACCGAGGGCCTGGCCGGCGAGATCCGCGCGTTCGTCGAGATGGCGGCCAGCAAGCGCTGGCTCGTCTGGGAACCGGCCGAGGCGAGCCCATGAGCGACGCACCGCGCCCAGGACCGCCGCTCTGGCTGCTTGCCGAACTGACCTATCGGTGCCCGCTGCACTGCGTGTTCTGCTACAACCCGGTCGACTTCGCGCAGCACCGCGACGAACTGGGCACCGACGACTGGAAGCGGGTGCTGCGCGAGGCGCGCGAACTGGGCGCCGTTCAGTGTGGCTTCTCCGGTGGCGAACCGCTGGTCCGCGACGATCTCGAGGAACTGGTGGCCGAGGCCCGGGGCCTGGGCTACTACACCAACCTGCTGACGTCGGGTGTCGGGCTGACCGCGGCCCGCGCCCGCGCACTCAAGCAGGCCGGCCTCGACCACGTGCAGCTGTCGTTCCAGGACTCGACCCGCGAGATGAACGACTTTCTCTCGCACACGCGGACGTTCGAGCTGAAGAGCCGCGTGGCCGCGATCATCAAGGCCGAGCGCTGGCCGATGGTGATGAACGTCGTCATCCACCGGCTGAACATCGATCACATCGACCGGATCATCGCGTTGGCGGCTGAACTGGGCGCCGAGTATCTCGAGCTGGCGAACACCCAGTACTACTCGTGGGCATTCGTCAATCGCGCCCAGCTGTTGCCGACGCGCGAGCAGTTGCGCCATGCCGAGGCCGTCACCGACCGCTGGCGCGCGCGCCTGGGCGAATCAATGCGGCTGCTGTTCGTCGCTCCGGACTATCACGAGAACCGGCCCAAGCGCTGCGCCAACGGCTGGGGCAGCACGCTGCTCGACATCACGCCCGACGGCACGGCCCTCCCCTGCCACACCGCGCGGATGCTGCCCGGCTTGGCGTTCCCGAACGTCCGCGACACCACCGTGCGGGAAATCTGGTTCGAGTCCGACGGCTTCAACCGCTATCGCGGGACCAGCTGGATGAAGGAACCGTGTTCCACGTGCGAGCACCGCGAGCAAGACCTCGGTGGCTGCCGCTGCCAGGCCTATCTGCT
>JBEVJQ010000496.1:0-7413 GCA_040510055.1 Burkholderiaceae bacterium
CCGGCCGCGGCCGACAGTGCGCTGGCGACGCGGGCGCTGCCGGCGACGACGGCCCTGCTGCTGCTGGTCGACGGCGACCCGCCGCCGCCGTCAGACCTGTCGCGGCCGTTCGGCTGGCTGCCGCTCGACAGCGGCGACGGCCAGCTGCAAGCCGCGGCGGTCGCGCTGTTGAACGGCCTCGATGTCCAACCGTCCGGCCTCGGCGCCGCTCGCGCGATGGCGCGCGACGACGGCGATGCCCTGCGGCTACCGGCAATCCGCGATCCGATCGACCCGGCCGAACTGCGCGAACCATTGACTGCCCGCGAACTCGAGGTATTCGAGTTGCTGGCCAAGGGCCTGGCCAACCGCGAGATCGCTGCCGCGCTCGGCATCACCCGTCATACGGCAAAGTTCCACGTCGGCCAGATCCTCGAGAAGACCGGCGCGGCGACGCGGACCGAGGCGGTGCGCCAGGGATTCCGGCTCGGACTGATCGGACTCTAGTTGGTGAATCATTGATTCACCACACGAGGGTCCTGTTCGACGTCTGTCCGGCGCGCGTTTCTCATCGATCAGCAGAGCATCGGTTGGTGAAAGCCACGCACCCCCGGCGTCCCTGAGGCCGCGGCATCGCCGTCGACCGACGACGCGACTTAGTACACTTGCGTGACGCCCTGACCGGAGATCGAAAGCGGCAACGTCGACACGCATCGAATACGAGAACACCTGGCGCGACATGCTGCTGTTCAGTTCGGTTCATCAGTTCCTGTCGATCAAGCTCCAGGTAATCACGCTGCTGTCGGTTGCGGCGATCGTCTGGTTCTACGCATCGGACCAGAGCCTGATGACGGCCGTCACGCTGTTCGTGGAGATCTTCATCGGCTTCTGGATCTTCCAGTTGCTGGTGACGGCGATCTATCTGCACTCGGGGCGCAGTCAGGCTCTGCTGACGCGCCGCGCACTCGAGCTCCGCGAGGACGCGTTGCGCGTGGAGTCGCGATTCGGTCACGCGCACTACTACTGGTCGGGCATCGACCGCGCCGTCTCGCGGCCCGGTTACGTCGCGATCTACCTCAATCCCTACCTGGCCGAGATCATTCCCGATCGCGCGTTTGCCACGCCCACCGCCCGCGCCGAGTTCCTCGCGCTCGCGGTGGCGCGGATCGAGGCCGCGCGAACCTGGGGCCGGACGGCCTGATCCGCGCCATCGTCGAGCGACTGGTCGGCGAAGGGATGACCTGCTGACGATGCCCCTCATGCAAGGTCGGATCCACCGGCAGGCAGCCGGCGACGCGGTTCGAACCGCTCCGGGCTATGGAACCGCGGCAGTTTCTGTCGGCACCGCGCTGACCTGCTGCGCGCGAAGCCGGCGCTGCTTGATCCGGGCCTTGACCTGACGCGCAGCCGGCAGTTCGACCCGCGTATGCAGCCAGTGAGCGAGTGCGATGGTTCCCAGCCAGTACGGGATCAGCCACGCCGTCTGGGTCAGTGGCGTGTCGACCGGCGTCAGCAGCTTGTGGCCGTGGTAGTAGCCCATCCGCACCAACGCATGGGCCATATAGATCCCATAGCTGCGTTCGCCCAGCCAGAGGAGCAGCGGCGTGCTCAACACCGCGGCGAGCCAGCCGCGATCATCACCGAGGGTGAACAGCAACGCGCCC
The DNA here is from genome assembly GCA_040510055.1 of Burkholderiaceae bacterium. Classification (GTDB taxonomy): domain Bacteria; phylum Pseudomonadota; class Gammaproteobacteria; order Burkholderiales; family Burkholderiaceae_E; genus Lautropia. The sequence continues at coordinate 1,644 of JBEVJQ010000496.1, forward strand.
CAGACCGGCAGCGTCCAGAGCTGGGAATACGGCAGTTGCGGTTGGTGGCAGACCGTCCAGACGATGGCGATGACCAGCAGCAACTGCAGCACCGAGACCGCCCCCGCCCCGAGCCGCGCCAGGTACAGCGACCGCGCCTCCCAAGCCATGACGCCGACACAGTAGCCGAGGATCGCGCGTGCCAGCACCTTTTCCTGCCTGGTCGACGGATCGAACAGTTGCCGAACCGGATCCCACCAGTGGAACAGGAACCAGCCGACGCACAGGCAGACGAGCAGCCCGATGAACAGCGAGCGGCGGCGGCGATCCGGCGTCAGCGCGAACACCGACACGACGATCACGAACGCCCAGATCTCGGTCGAGATCGACCATGCTGCGAAATTGAACAGGTCGAGATCGACGATGCCAACGCCCTGCAGCATCGTCAGGCTGAGCAGGAAATACTGCCAGTCGAAGAACGACGGCTGCTCCGACAGCGGTGTCATCGCCCCGCCCAGGCCGGAATGGAACACCAGCCACTGGGCGCCATACTTGGCCGACATGATCGCGATGAACGCGAACAAAGTGAGCAGGTGCAGCGGGTAGAGACGCCCCAACCGGTTCAACACCAGATCGGACGCGGAATCGTTGTCGAGCAAGCGCCGGCCATAGGCGGCGCAGACAACGAAACCGCTGATCGCAAAGAACAGGTCGACGACGAGGAACGAGCCGTTGAACCAAGCGACGTCGCGAATCGGTGAATCCCAGGAATGGGAAGTGGCAACCGACAGTGCGGCTAGCGCACGGAGCCCCTGGATTCCGCTGAGCATCATTCGATGTTACGGCTGCTCGCCCTGTGATGACGTCGACGCCTCTCGCAATTGACATCGCTGCAACGCAGGGTATCAGCCCATGCGGGGAGGCATAATTTCCCTGTCCCCTCCTTGTAGGACAGCCCGATGAGAACGAAAACCCTTCTTTCCCACGACGACGTTGCGGCCATGCTCGCCGCGGCCAAGGACGAGGCGCTGCGCAATCAGTGGCCGGTGTCGATCGCCGTTTGCGATGACGGCGGCCACCTGCTCGGCTTCGTCCGCCTCGACGGCGCCGCGCCGATGTCGGCTTCGATCGCCCCCGCCAAGGCACAGAGCGCCGCAATGAGCCGGCGCGAGTCGCGGCTTCTGGAGGAGATGATCAACAACGGCCGCACGGCGTTCCTGTCGGCCCCGGGGCTCGCTGGCATGCTCGAGGGCGGGATCCCGATCGTGGTCGATGGTCAATGCGTCGGTGCCATCGGCGTCAGCGGCGTCAAGTCGATCGAGGACGCGCAGGTCGCCAAGGCCGGCATCGCGACGCTGGGACGCGCTGCCGGCGGCGAGGCGGCGCCGCACTGACAGCCCGAGTCGGCCGGCGGACCCGGCGAACCACGAAGCGGAGGCCGCCGTTGGCTTGGTTCATTCTCGTCATCGCCGGTCTGCTCGAGGTCGTCTGGGCAATCGGACTGAAGTACACCGAGGGGTTCTCACGGTTCTGGCCCAGCGTCGGCACATTGGCGGCGATGGTCGGCAGTGTCTGGTTGCTGGCGCTGGCGATGAAGACCTTGCCGGTGGGAACCGCCTACGCCGTCTGGGTAGGCGTGGGCGCGGTCGGAACGGTGATCCTCGGCATCTTCCTGTTCGATGAGTCGACCGATGCCTTCCGGATGATGAGCGTTGCGCTGATCATCGCCGGCATCATCGGCCTCAAGCTCGCCACTCCGTGAGCGCGCCGTCGGCCACGGTCGACCCCGCGCCTGGCGCCACCAGCGCCGCGACGGGGGTCACGCGCCGCCTGCCCGGCTGGTCGGGTCGGGTCGCGAGCGCCGCGGCTGCAGTCGCGGTCGCCTGGCACTGGACGGCGGGGCTGGGACCCGTGGTCGCGGTGCCGTTCCAACCCGAAGCCGCCGCGAGGACGGCGCCGGCGGCAGCGGTCGAGTCGGTCTATCTCGAGCGCTTCGCCTCGAACAACGAGACCCGTCACATGCATGCGTCGAGCGCCTATTCGGCTCGCCCCGGCGCATTGGCCGCGTTCTGGTACGGCGGCAGCGCCGAAGGGGCGCGCGACGTCGCGATCTATTCGTCGCGCTTCGACGACGGCCGCTGGTCGCCGCCACGCGTGGTCGTCGAACGGACCGCGGTCCAGACGGCGCTCGGTCGACCGATCCGAAAGCTCGGCAACGCCACTGTCCATCGCCATCCCGACGGGCGGCTGTGGCTGCTGTTCGTCTCCGTCTCGGTCGGTGGCTGGGCCGGCAGCGCCATCAACCTGATCGAATCGCGCGACGACGGCCTGAGTTGGTCGGCTCCGCGGCGCCTCGTCACGTCGCCATTCCTCAACCTGAGCACATTGGTCCGGACCAACGCCTTTCGCTATGCCGACGGCAGCATCGGGTTGCCGGTCTATCACGAGTTCATCGGCAAGTTCGGCGAGCTGCTGCGCGTCGGCGGCGACGGGCGGATCCTGTCGAAGACGAGGCTGTCGTCAGGGCGCCTGGCGTTACAGCCCGACGCCGTGCTGATCGATGCCGAGCGCGCCGTGCTGCTGCTGCGAAACGCCGGCGCGCTGCCACGCCGCCTGTTGCGGTCGACGACCGCCGACGCCGGCCGGTCCTGGACCGACCCGCAACCGGTCCAGGTTCCCAACCCGGACGCCGCGCTCGACGCGATCGCCCTCGACGGCGACCGGTTGCTGGCGGTGATCAACGACACCGAGACCGGCCGCCAGCGGCTGACGCTGGCCGTCTCCGACGATCTCGGCAACCACTGGCGGCCGCTCACGGCGCTGGCCGATGTCGACCACGGCAGCCCCCCCGGCGCCGATGGGCTCCACGAGTATTCGTACCCCTGGCTGCTGCGCGCTGCCGACGGCACCTATCATGTGCTGTTCACCTGGAATCGCGAACGGATCCGACACGTGGAATTCAACCAGACCTGGCTCGACCGGCTGGCCGCCGGACGCTGATCGGCCATGACTGCGCTGGCACCGGCCTCGATGCTGTCGTCCGTGCTGCCGCTGCTCGCGCCGGCGCTGGTGCTCGTGGTCATCGTCGATGCCGTCGTGGTCCGATTCGGCCGCCGCCGCCTGCCGCGACTGGCCACGGCAGCGCTGCTGTTGGTCGCAATGCTCGTGCCATGGGGGGCAATGTCGCTCGCGGCGACCGTGCGCGGATTTGTCGGCGATGCCAGTATCAGTTCGCTGGCCGTGCTCGTCGGCTGCCTGCTCGCCCGCCTCGGGCCGGAATCCGTCCGCCGTCGCCTCGGCGGCCACGACCACCAGCTGACCTGGCTGGCCGCGATCCTGGTTGCGGTCGCGCTGGTCTTCTACCCGCTGTCGCTCGGCGCGACACGGATCGATCCGTATTCGGCCGGCTTCTATCCGAGCGTGCTGACCGCGCTGCTGCTCGCCCTGCTGATCTGCGCCGCGCTGGCTGGCTGGTGGATCGCCGCCGGCCTGATCGCTCTTGCCTATGCCGGCTTCGCCGGGCGCTGGCTCGAGTCGGACAATCTGTGGGACTACCTGTTCGATGTCCCGCTGGTCGCCGTCGCCCTCGTCTGGCTGGTGTTGCGCTGGCGGACGATCGCCGACACCCGCTGGTCGTGGCTGACACCGCGGCGATTGACGATCGGCGCGCTGGTGCTGGCCGGGACCTTCGTCGGCTTTGCCGTCGTCCTCAACCGGGTCAACCCGCAGGACTTCATCGAGCGGTTCGCCGTCGAGGACGGATTCGTCGAATGGGGAACATCGATCGCCCTGTTCATCGGCTTCGTGGTCTCGGTCCGGCGTTTCTTCGGCGCGCGCCGGCGGTTCACCCGTCGCGGCCGGTTGATCCTCTTGTTCATCGCCTTCGTCTGCCTGTTCGGTGCCGGCGAGGAGATCTCCTGGGGACAGCGGGTGTTCGGGATCGAGACACCGGAGACCTTCAAGGAGAGCAATGCGCAACAAGAGTTCAACCTCCACAACCTGACATTCGAGTGGCGCGGGCAGACCATCAAGATCAACCGCCTGATATTCGGCCGCGGACTGACCCTCGCGCTCGTCGTCTACCTGCTCGTCATGGGGCCACTGTATCGGTACCACCCCGGGTTCAGGCGGTTGATCGATCGCTGGGCGATTCCGATCCCGACGGCGACCCAGACGATCGCCTATATCGTCGTCGTCTCGGTGGTCGAGTCGTTGATCGATTCGCCGAAGCGCGGCGAGATGACGGAGTTCGCCGGCGCGATCGTGTTCCTGCTGAACGTCGCGTTGCCGCTGAACCGGCACATCTACGGTGGGCCGGTCGAGCCGCCGCGCGGCGCTGCCGTGGTGTCGACCGCCTGAGCGGCCGGGCGGAGGCGCGGCCGTGAAACTGGCGTTCTATACCGACAGCTTCTTTCCCGAACTGGGGGGTATCCAGGATTCGATCGAAACGCTGGCCCGGGCACTGGGCGATCGGGGTCACCGGCTGCTGATCGTCGCGCCGCGACCCGCCCGTCGCGACTATCGCGTCGCCGGACTGACACCGGCCGAACTCGACCTCGGCAGCGGCGTGCGCATCGAACGGCTACCGGCACTGCCGCTGCCGGGCTCGACCGGCCAGACGCGGCTGGCACTTCCTGCGGGCACCACGTGGCAGACGATGGCCGACTTTCGGCCGGACCTGATCCACCTGCACACGTTCCTCTCAGCGGGACGCCTCGGCGCGCGTCATGCGCGCCGGCTCGGAGTGCCCACAGTCGGCACCAACCACTGGGCGGCAGACGGCTTCGGCTTGTACGCGCCCAAGGCGCTCGAGGATCGGGTCGCGCGCCTGTTCATGCGTTTCGTCGTTCGCTTCTACCGACAGTGCCCGCTCGTCACGACGCCGTCGCGCGCGACGGCCGACGCAATGCGCCGCAACGGCTTCGATGGCCATCCGCGGGTGGTCTCGAACCCGATCGACACCGCGCGCTTCTGCCCGGTCGACGACCAGACCCGTTCCCGGCTGCGGGCCGAACTGGGCCTCACCGGACCGACCTTGATCTATGCCGGGCGACTCGCGATCGAGAAGAAGGTCGATATCCTTTTCAAGGCGCTGGCGCGCCTGGGCGCGACCTGCCCCGACCTCACCCTGGCCATTGCCGGGCACGGCACCGATCGCGAGCGCCTGACGGCGCTGGTCCCGCGACTGGGCATCGGCTCGCGGGTCCGGTTCCTCGGCTCTCTGCCGCACGACGCCCTGGCCCGCTGGCTCCAGGCATCGGACCTGTTCGTCATCGCCAGCACTTCGGAGAGCCAGTGCATGGCGCTGCTGCAGGCGATGGCATGCGGCCGGCCGGCCGTCGTCGCCGACAGCCGAGCGCTGCCGGAAGTTCTCGGCAGCGATGCCGGTCTCCTCGCCCGCGCCGATGACTCCGACGACTTCGCCCGCCAGATCGGCAACCTGCTCGCCGATCGGTCGCTCGCCACGCGCTGTGCAGAAGCTGGCATCGCCCGCGCTCGCCAATCGTCGATCACCGCCGTCACCGAACAATGGGAAGCGCTCTATGAACAACTCGTCCGCGTCCGCGACGCTCGCGATGACGATCGCCATCCCGGCGCACAACGAGGAGGCCTACCTCGGGTCGTGCCTTGATGCCGTGATCGCCGAGATCGATCGCGATCGGTCGACGCCGGGGCGAGGAGGTGACGACGCGTCAATCGAGATCCTCGTGATCGACAACGCCAGCAGCGACGGCACCGCGGCCGTCGCCGAAAGCCGAGTCGCGGCAGCGCACGCGGCCGGCGCCGTCCT
>JBEVJQ010000497.1:0-8912 GCA_040510055.1 Burkholderiaceae bacterium
GGCGCAGAGCCTGCCGCCCGCGTTGCCCGCTCGACGGTCGCATCTGCGTCGTCCGAACCATCGCCCGCTCCAGCCCGCACCTCCCCCTGGGCCGGCCCACGGGCCCCATCGGCCATCGACTCGGGAACGCCGCCGGATCCCGGCCCGGAGCCGGTGGAAGCACTGAGGGGCCCGGCAGCCTCGGCGCCACCGTCGGTAGCGGCCGGACCCGCGGCCCTGGCAGCCGCCGGACCCTCGGCCCGCGCCCGCGCAGCGGCCGGCGCGCCGCCCTTGACGTTCCCGGCCCCGGCGACCTCGAGCCGCAGCAATTCCGCGCCCACGGCGATCGCGCCGCCGACCTCGGCGCCGAGTGCAGCCACGGTGCCCTTCGTTGGCGACGGTACCTCGACCGTCGCCTTGTCGGTCATCAGTTCGGCGACGACCTGGTCCTCGGCGACCGGATCGCCGACCTTCACGTGCCAGGCAACGACCTCGACCTCGGCGATTCCTTCGCCAATGTCGGGCGTGCGGATCACGTAGCTGCCCACTTCTTCAACTCCGACCGGCGTCGACCGCGCGGCGCAACGCGTCGCCAACGCGGTCCGGACCGGGGAAGTACATCCACTCCTGGGCGTGCGGATACGGGGTATCCCAGCCGGTGACGCGTTCGATCGGTGTTTCGAGGTGATAGAAGCAGTGTTCCTGGACCAACGAGACCAATTCGGCGCCGAACCCGCTGGTCCGCGTCGCTTCGTGAACGACGACGCAGCGGCCGGTCTTCTTCACCGACTCGACGATCGTTCCCAGGTCCAACGGCCACAGCGACCTCAGGTCGATGATTTCGGCATCGATTCCGGTCTCGGCCGCGGCCGCCTCGGCGACCCAGACCATCGTCCCGTAGGCAATCACCGTCACGGCCGAGCCCGATCGGACGACGTTGGCCGATTCCAGCGGCACGGTGTAGTAACCCTCGGGCACGTTGCCTTTCGGATGCCGCGACCATGGGGTGACAGGCTTGTCGTGGTGACCGTCGAAAGGCCCGTTGTAGAGACGCTTGGGTTCGAGGACGATCACCGGGTCGTTGTTCTCGATCGAGGCGATCAGCAACCCCTTGGCGTCGTACGGGTTGCTCGGCATGACGGTTCGCAACCCGCAGACGTGGGTGAAGAACGCCTCGGGGCTCTGGCTGTGCGTCTGGCCGCCGTAGATGCCGCCACCGCACGGCATCCGGATCGTGATCGGTGCGGTGAAGTCGCCGGCAGAGCGGTAGCGCAGGCGCGCCGCCTCGCTGACGATCTGGTCGCAGGCCGGATAGAAGTAGTCGGCAAACTGGATCTCGACCACGGGTCGCAATCCGTACGCGCCCATGCCGATCGCCACACCGACGATGCCGCCCTCGTTGATCGGCGCATCGAAGCAGCGGGATTTGCCGAATGTCTGCTGCAGTTTCTCGGTGACGCGAAAGACGCCGCCGAAGTAACCGACGTCCTGGCCGAAAACGACGACGTTGTCGTCGCGGGTCATCATCACGGCCAGCGCCGAGCGCAGCGCCTGGATCATCGACATCGGGACTGTTGCGCCGGGGCCGCCGTGCGGACCGGCGCCGCCATGCGCGCCTGAGCTCCCGTGCGCGCCTGAGCTCCCGTGCGCGCCTGAGCTCCCGTGCGCGCCAGGGCCACCGTGTGTGCCGGGGCCGTGCGCGCCACTGCCCGGGGCACCTGCACCTGCACCTTCGCCGCCGGATGCCGCCGCGGCGTCAATGTGTCGCTCGGCCGGATCGGTCGCCGTCGTCATCTTCTTCTCCGAGGGGCCCCTGAGGCGGTCGCGTCCACGCCCGTGCTCAGGTCCCCGGTTGCTGCCGTTGCCGACACCCGCGTCAGGTGCCCAGTTGCTGCCCTTGTCGACCCACCTGCATCAGGTGCCCCAGTTGCTTGCCGTTGTCGGCCCACTTGCGTCAAGTGCCCAGTTGCTGCCGTTGCCGTCGCAAGTGCTCGGGCACGGTTTCGAATACGTCCTCGAACATCGTCGCCGCGCTCGGGATGTGCCCGTCGAGCAGCGTCCCGTGGGCCTCGGCCTCCTTCTGTGCCGCGAGGATCTCGGCCTCGATCTCCTTCTGCAGCGCCGCGTGGCGCTCGTCGGACCACTCGCCGATGGCGACCAGGTGCGACTTCAGGCGCGCGATCGGATCGCCGAGCGGGAACCGTTGCCAATCGTTAGCCGGGCGGTACTTCGACGGGTCGTCTGAGGTCGAATGCGGACCGGCGCGGTAGGTGACCCACTCGATCAATGTCGGCCCGAGGTTCGCGCGGGCCCGATCGGCGGCCCACTTCGACGTCGCGTAGACAGCGAGGAAGTCGTTACCGTCGACGCGCAACGACGCGATCCCGCAGCCGACGCCGCGCGCGGCGAACGTCGTCGCCTCGCCGCCGGCGATGGTCTGGAACGTCGAGATCGCCCACTGGTTGTTGACCACGTTGAGGATCACCGGGGCGCGATAGACGTGAGCGAACGTCAAGGCCGTGTGGAAGTCCGACTCGGCGGTCGAACCGTCGCCGATCCAGGCCGAAGCGATCCGCGTGTCGCCCTTGATCGCCGAGGCCATCGCCCAGCCGACTGCCTGGATGAACTGCGTCGCGAGGTTGCCGGAAATGGTGAAGAACCCGGCCCGCTTGAACGAATACATGACCGGCAGCTGCCGGCCCTTGAGCGGATCGGCGGCGTTGCTCATCAACTGGCACATCATCTCGGCCATCGGCACCCGGTCGTAGGCGAGCAGCAGGCTCTGCTGGCGGTAGGTCGGGAATGCCATGTCGCCCTCGTCGAGTGCGAGCGCATGGGCGGCGCCGATCGCTTCCTCGCCGAGGCCCTGCATGTAGAACGACAGCTTCTTCTGGCGTTGCGCCAGCAGCATCCGGGCGTCGAAGGCACGGGTGCGCATCATTCCACGGAGGCCGGCGCGCAACTGGTCGGGCGACAGTTCGGGCACCCACGGCCCCTTGGCCGTGCCATCGGTGTCGAGAACGCGGACCGTGCCGTTGATCAGGTCGAGCGTCTCGAGCGGCGTGGTCTCGAGGGGGGGCCTGCGGACCTCCCCCGCGACCGACAGTCGCAGGTAGGAGAAATCCGTGTCCCGATCGGGACGCCCGGTCGGCTCCGGAACGTGAAGCCGGAGCCGCGATTGCTCGGTCATGTTCTGCCTCCGCGCCGATCGACGCGCACCAGGAGAGGTGCTACGGTAGCACGACCGCCAGCCCGCGGCCGTCGACGATGAGCCGGCGGCCGGTGATCGTCAGCTCGCCGAGCGCGCCAGCCTGAGCCCGCTGTACTGCCAGCGGGCCTCGGGTGGGAAGAAATTGCGATAGGTGGCGCGGATGTGCGAGACCGGTGTCGCGCACGAGCCACCACGGAGCACGTACTGATTGCACATGAACTTGCCGTTGTACTCGCCGAGCGCGCCTTCGGTAGCCGCGAAACGCGGATATGGCGCGTAGGCGCTCGCGGTCCATTCCCAGACGTCGCCGAACAGTTGCAGGCACGAACCGCTGCCGGCGTTCGCTCCTCCGCTCGCAGCCGAGGCAGGCAAGGGCTCGAGGTGGCCGGACTCGGCGAAATGACCGGCGAGCGGCTGGCCGGCGGCCACGTGCTCCCATTCGAACTCCGTCGGCAGCCGCGCGCCGGCCCAGCGGGCGTAGGCATCGGCCTCGAACCAGCTGAGGTGGCAGACCGGGGCATCGGGCTCGATCGTCACTTCGCCGTGAACGCTGAAGCGCCGGGTTGGAAGCGCACCGGCCTCGGCCGGCTCGAGCCAGTATCCGGGCGCGGCGATGCGCTGCGCCGCGACCCAGTCCCAACCGAGCGACATCCACAGCGACGGGGTCCGATAGCCGCCATCGGCGATGAAGTCGAGGAACTCGGCATTGGTCACCGGTCGCGACGCGAACTCGAACGCCTCGAGCCATTGTCGATGCCGTGGCGATTCGTTGTCGAACGTGAACGGGCTGGCCTGGGCCTGGCCCTGGTGCGGCTCGGCGCCGCAGTCGACCAGCCCGCCTTCGAAGCGCAACCAGCGCGACGGCGCGAGCGCCAACCGTAGCGCCGGCTCGCGGCCGCTCCCGATCCCTCGTTCCCGTTCGCTGCGCTCGCTTCGTCCGCTGCCACCAGCCGGATGCCACGACGGCAACAGCGGATTGCACGACAACAGGTGCTTGAAGTCCGTGACGATCAGTTCCTGGTGCTGCTGCTCGTGCTGGATCCCGAGTTCGATCCGGCTGGCGATCACGGTGGCTCGCCCGTCGTCGGACGACCCGACCATGTCGAGCAGCGCCAGCACGCGGCGATCTACGGCTTCGCGCCAGGTGAGGATCCAGGGCAGGCTCGGGCGTGTGATCATCCCCCGCTCGGGCCGCGCATGACGCTCGCCGACGCCGTTGTAGTAACTGTTGAAGAGAAATCGGAACGACGGATCGAACGGCGCGAACTCCCGTTCGAACGGCTCGAGGACGAACACCTCGAAGAACCAGGTCGTGTGCGCCAGATGCCACTTGACCGGACTGGCGTCGGGCATCGACTGGACCGTGCAGTCGGCTTCGGACAGCCCGTCCGCCAGGCCGACAGTCCACGCGCGCACTGCCGCGAAGCGCTCCGCCAGGGGCAGGACGGCGGGCACGCTCACCAGTCCGACTGCGGCGGAAAAGGGCTCGGCAGCGGCTGCCGCTGCCGCAAAGGCAGCATCGCCGCGGATGGTGGCAAGGCGAGCGATGGGGTTCATGCGCCACTTTATCGCAGGGAGCGTGCCCTGGGTGAAAGTAACCGGACCTAGGCGCTGGACTGTCGGGGCGGCGTCAGCCGCCGAAGTACAGGTGCTCGATGAGGATCTTCGTGCCGAGACCGATCAGCACGGTTCCGCCAAACACCTGGGCTCGAGGGCCGGCAAGGCGGCCGGCGGCAGCACCGGCCCAGACGCCGGCGACACAGAGTCCGAATGTCACGACGCCGATCACGACGCAGGCAGCGACGATCGATTGGTCGAGAAACGCAAGCGTGACACCGGCGGCGGCTGCGTCGATGCTGGTCGCGATCGCCATCGCGAACAGCGCCCAGCCGCGGGCGACCGCGGTCACGGGTTCGGGCGCCGCGGTCAAGGTGGACGGCTTGATCGACGGCTTGATCGACGGCTTGATCGACGGCTCGGTCGACGGCTCGGTCGACGGCTCGGCGGACGGGTTGGCGGACGGCTCGGCCGACCGAGCGGCCGACGGGTCGGCGGACCGATCTCCCTCGCCGGCAGGCTTGGCCGGCTGACCCTGACTTTGGCGGATCATGCTGACCCCGATCGCCACCAGCAGCACGAACGCGACCCAATGATCGAAGTCGCGGATGTAGCGCTCGAACGCCTGCCCCAGCCACCAGCCGATCGCCGGCATCAACGCCTGAGCGATGCCGAATGCCAGGCCGATGCGCAACATATCTGTGGTGCGCGGGTGCGGCCGGGCCTGCGCCCCCTGGGTCAGCGCCGCGGCGAATGCATCCATCGCCAGGCCGAGTGCGAGAAACGCGATCGAGAGCATCGTCAGCTCAGTCCGTCCCGTAAGACGCGCATCGCGGGCGACCGCCGAAAGACCTGATGACGATGGACCCGGGCACGATGCGGCAAGCCGCACCGGCTTCGAACAGACCGAATCTCAGCGGGGTGCTCTGGGCGGTCGTGGGGGTCGGCATCTTCGCGTTCATCTTTGTCTCCGGGCGGCTCAGCGGGACGGGTGTATCGGCCTTGCAGGTGATCTGGTTCCGCTACCTCGGCGGCTTCGTCACCGTCGTAACCGTAGCGCTGCTGACGCAGCGGCTGGGCAGCGCGCTGGCCACGGGCCAGTTGCCGGTTCATGCCCTCCGGGCAGCAGCCGGTGGCTTCGGTGGTGTGGCCGCCGTCTACGCCGCCACCCACATGCCGGTCGCCTCGGCCAGTGCCATCGGTCTGCTCGATGGCCTGTTCACGCTGGCACTGGCGGCGTTCGTGCTGGGCGAGCGCGCCACGCGGCGCCAGTGGCTGGCGACGCTGGGGTGCGTCGCCGGAGCACTGATCGTCCTCGGCTCGCAAGGTGCGTTCGCCGACTGGCGCGGAGAGTTCGCGCGGCCGGCCGCCGTGGCAGCCGGCGGGGCTGCGCTGTTCGCGCTCGAGAGCATCCTGATCAAGCGGTTGGTCCACGCCGAACGCAGCGCGACCGTGCTGTTCTACGTCAACCTGTTCGGGAGCCTGATCCTCGGATGGCCGGCGCTCGCGGCCTGGCAACCGCTGTCGGCCGGATGGGTCATCGCGTTCCTCGGGCTCGGGCCGCTCGCGATCCTCGCCCAGTACTGCAACCTCCTCGCCTTCCGGCGAACGACGGCAGGTATCGCCGGGGCTGCGCGCTATGCCTGGATCGTCCACGCCACGTTCCTCGGATGGCTCTGCTTCGACCAGACGGTCACGGTCGCGACCTGGGTCGGCCTCGGCATCGTGGTCGGCTCCGGCTGCCGGCTCGCACTGCTGCGGTCGTGAACGCCGAACAGCACCGTCGACGGGCGTCATCCGAGCCGCAGCGCCATGACCCCCGCGACGATCACCACCGTCCCGACCGCCCGCTGTGCGCCGAAGCGCTCGCCCAGGAGCACGGTCCCGAGCACTGCTGCGAACAGGACCGACGTTTCGCGCAGCGCCGCGACACTGGCGACCGGCGCCCGGGTCATCGCCCAGAGCGCGATCGCATACGACCCGATCGATGCCGCACCGCCCAGCGCAGCGACCGGCCAGCGGCGCGCCGCATAGGTGACGATCGCACGCCGCCCTTCGCGCCCTCGCCGCACCCAGACCATCGCCGGGTACGGCAGGCCGTCGAGGACGAACAACAGCATCACGTAAGCGGCGACTTCGTGGCCGCTCGCCACGGTGGCCCGCACGCCGCTTCCGTCGACGAACGTGTAGAGCGCGATGATCACCGCGTTGGCGAGCGCAAAGCCCACGGCCTTGCCGTGATGGAGCGTCTCGCCCGGGTGCGCCAATCCGACCAGCGCAACGCCGAACGTGATCGCGACGATCCCGGCCCAGGCCATCGCCGTCGGCGCTTCGCCGACCACGGCAGCGCTGCCCAGCGCCACCAGCAGCGGCGCCGCGCCGCGCATGATCGGATAGGTCAGCCCCAGTTCGCCATGACGATAGGCTCCCACCAACGCGATGTAGTAGCCGATGTGGATCACCAGCGAGGCCGCGATGTACGGAAACGCCGTCGGTGGCGGCAGGCCGCTCGCGATCAGCACCGGCAGCGCGATCACGGCGCCGAGAAAGTGCACCAGGGCCGTGTCCAGCGACTTGTCGCCGCCCGACTTGACGAGCGCATTCCAGCTCGCGTGCAACAGCGCGCCGCAGAGGACGGCCAGCACGATCGGCCAGGTCAGCGACAACGCGACCCGAGGGTCGGGGGAAATGGCGCGGCCGGGTAATCGGTCACCGCCGATCACCATCCTCGATGGGTTCGAACTCCGGCTGGCGCAGTCGCGTCGATGCCAGCGCGCCGGCCGATTCGAGGATCGGGTAGGCGATCGAACAGATGTGCGAATTGATCCGGCGCAGTTCGCTCAGCGTGTCGAGGTGCAGCGAGCTGGTCTCGATGCTTTGGACGGTATTGAACTGGAGCCGCGTGATGTGGGTCGCTGCCGACTCGCGCTCGAGCATCCGGAACCGGGCCTTCTCCTCGAGCAGCCGGCGCGCCTCGCGGACGTCGCCTTCGAGGAACACGCTCATGCCGAGCCGCAGATTGGCCAGCAAGCGCTCGTGCAGATGAAAGATCTCGGCCATGCCGGCATCGGAGAAGCGCCGGTTGAGGCGGATCTTCTTCTCCTCGAGATCCTCGAGGATGCGCTCGATCGCGTCGCCGATCTGCTCCATGTTGATGGTGAACGACATCACGTTGGTCCAGCGTCGGCTCTCCTGGTCGGAGAGCGCATCGTTCGACACCTGCGTCAGGTACAGCTTGATCGCCGTATAGAGGTCGTCGACCTGGTCGTCGAGCTTGCGCAGCCGCCTGGCCAGTTCGAGGTCATTGGTGCGGATCACCGGGACGATGCCGCGCAACATCGTCTCGACGACGTCGGCCTGGTGCAATGCCTCGCGGGCGGCGCAGCTGATCGCCAGCGACGGGGTCGCCAGCGCCGACGCATCGAGGTGCTGCGGGCGCTCGAGCCGCCCGAGCGCAGGCGCCTTGAACCAGCGGACCAGTTGCTTCGCGAGGAACCCCGTCAGGCCGAGGAACAGCGCCGCGATCACGATGTTGAAGCCCAGATGGAACAGCACCACCTGCTGGTGCAGGCTCGGGATCTTCTGGAGCAGCGACTGGACCGGCCCCAGCAGCGGAATCGCGATGGCGACGCCGACGACCTTGAAGACCAGGTTGCCGATCGGAAGTCGCCGCTCCGGGATCGGGTTCCTGGCCGTCGACAGCACGGCGAGGACCCCGCTGCCGACGTTGGCGCCCAGGACCAGGCCCAGCGCCATCGGTGTCTGCACGAGCCCCGACGCGGCCAGTGCCGCCGTCAGCAGCACGATCGCGAGACTCGAGTACGACAGCACCGTCAGCGCCGCTCCGACGACGATCTCGAGCATCACCTCGTTGGGCAGCGACGCCAGCAGTGCCCGCACCGCCGGCGCCTCGAGCAGCGGCTGCGTGCTCTCCATGATGAGCCGCAGCGACATCAGGATCAGCCCCAGGCCGATCGCCACCCGGCCGAGCCGGCCGGCGGTGGACTTCTCGCGCGAGATCACGTTGACCACGCCGACGAAGATCAGCAGCGGCGACAGCCACGACAGGTCGAACGAGAACACGACCGCCATCATGCTGCTGCCGACGTCCGCGCCCAGTATCACGGCCAGCGCTGCGGCCAGCGGCACGAGATTGCGCCCCAGG
>JBEVJQ010000498.1:0-2694 GCA_040510055.1 Burkholderiaceae bacterium
GACCGAATTGACGCGGCACTGGAGTCAGCTGCAGTCGCGGCTGACGCGGGCCGGCTCGTTGACGGCCCTCGTGGCCGGCACCGACCGCGTCCGCGCCGCGTACTGGGAACAGTTCCAGATCGGCCGTCGCAGCATGGTCGACCTGCTCAACGCCGAGAACGAGACCTTCCAGGCACGGGTCAGCGCCGAAACCGAATTGTCCGAACTGCTGCAGGTCAAGTACCGGCTGCTCGGGACGCAGGCGGTGCTGGCCGAGTTCCTGGGCATCGAGCCGATCGCCCCGGTGCCGCCACCCGAAGTCGACGGTCGACGCAACGATGCTCCGCCACCACCGGCGTCGATGCATCCGGTCGGACGGACGATGGGCGGCGCTGCCGGGATCGGATCGGGTGGGACCGAAGCGGCCGGGATCGAGACGGGCGGGATCAGCGCGACTCGGGGCGCCCGGGGCGTCGGCGGTGCTGGGGCAACCCGCGCATTGCCGCCCGCGGCTGTGATGCCGCCGCCGACTTACGCACGTTGAACCCGGCGTCCGGACGGACCGTCGGTCGAACAGTGGGACAATCGCCTCCCTGATGACATCCGTGATCGATCCAAGGTCTCGGCCGCCGGCGACGGCCGACGACCCGCGCAAGCCCGACGCCCCCACCACAGCCGGTGCCACGCCGACAGCCGGCGCCACGCCGATGGCCGGCTCCACGCCAACGGCCGGCTCCACGCCAACGGCCGGCCTCGCTCCGCCGGCCGGCCTCGCTGCGACGGCCGGCGCCACGGTCGACGGCATGTCGTCGGCCGACACTGCAGGGGGCGCGGGCACCAGCGCAGCGATCGCCCCGGTGTCTGCAGCCGCGTCGACGACGGTCACATCGACCGTCCCGACGCCGACGGCAACGGCCGTTCGCGCCGCACCGGTACTGAACCAGAATCCGGCCGCGGACCCGCTGCTGACGGCGCTGTCGCAGCTGCTCGGACGGTTCGGCCAGTTCAAGAGCGAGGAGGCGCTGACCACGGGCATTCCGCACGAGAGACCGATGCAGCCGGCCACTTTCACGCGGATCGCCGAGGCCAACGGCTGTCGCGTCAAGATCCAGCCGCGGGTGATCGAGCAGATCTCCGACCTGATGATGCCGGCGATCCTGCTGCTGCGCGAACAGCGCGCCTGCCTGCTGCTGGGGCGAGCTGGCGACGGCCGCTACGTGATCCTGCCATGCGAACCCGGCGCCCTCGAGGTCGAGATCGACGGCCCCGACCTGCGCAGCCGGTACATCGGCAGCGCGATCTTCGTCAAGCCGGCGCTGGTGAGCGAGGACCGTTCGATCGTCGACAAGCGCTCGACCGAACGCGACTGGTTCTGGGGGACGATCTTCCGCTTCAAGGGCTACTACCTCCAGTCGGCCGTGGCTGCAGCGCTGATCAACATCCTGGCGCTGGCCGGCACGTTCTTCACGATGAACGTCTACGACCGGGTGATCTCCAACCAGGCCTATACCACGCTGTGGACGCTGGCCGTGGGCGTGCTGGTGGCGATGAGCTTCGAATTCCTGGCGCGCAATCTGCGCAGCTGGTTGCTCGACAACGCCGGCAAGAAGGCCGACCTGCTGCTCGGCTCCACGCTGTTCCGGCAGGCGCTGCTGTCGCGGCTCGAGCACCGGCCACCGTCGGCCGGGGCTTATGCGAACACCCTGCGCGAGTTCGAATCCGTCCGTGATTTCGCGACCTCGGCGACGCTCGCGACCATCACCGACCTGCCGTTCATCGCGCTGTTCGTCTGGGTCATCCACCTGATCGCCGGCCCGCTGTTCTGGGTTCCGCTCGCGGCCGTGCCGATCCTGATGATCGTCGGTGCCCTGGCCCAGTTCCCGCTGGCGCGGTACGTCAACGAGAACCTGCGCGAAGCCTCGATCAAGCACGGCATCCTGATCGAAGCGCTCGAGAGCGCCGAGACCCTGAAGGCGATGCGGGCCGAGGGCCAGATCCAGGCGAAGTACGAGCGCGCTGCAGCCCTGACCGCGCGCACCGCGATGAAGAGCCGGACGATCACGGCGATGGTCACCAATTTCACCAGCTTCGTCCAGGCGCTGGTCACGGTGGTGATGGTGGTCTGGGGTGTCTACCTGATCGGCGACGGCACGCTGACCCAGGGTGCGCTGATCGGCGCGGTCATGCTGTCGGGCCGGGCGATCGCACCGGCGGCGACGATCACGGCACTGGCGGTCCGCTATCAGCAGGCGCGCATGGCGATGCGATCGCTGCACCGTGTGATGAAGACGCCGACCGATCGCGAGGCCGAACGCAACTACCTGCACAAGCCGGCCGCCATCGGCGCATTGCAGGCCAACGACCTCGAATTCCGTTACCACCCACAGGCAGGACCGTCGATCGCGGGCATCACGGTCGGCTTCGCACCGGGCGAGCGGATCGCCGTGCTCGGACGGATCGGCAGCGGCAAGTCGACCCTGCTGCGGGTACTGTCCGGGCTCTATCGGCCGACGCAGGGGGCCGTGCGGCTCGACGGCATCGATCTGCTGCAGATCGAACCGGCCGACGTCCGTCGCCACGTCCTCTACGTCGGCCAGGAGGCGCGCCTGCTGTTCGGGTCGCTGCGCGACAATCTCAAGGCCGGCAATCCGTACATCGACGACGAGGTCATGATGCGCGTGGCCGATGCCTTCGGCGTCCACCAGATCGCCAGCG
>JBEVJQ010000499.1:0-6482 GCA_040510055.1 Burkholderiaceae bacterium
GCGCCAACCGCGTCGCGATCGCGGTCACCCTGGTCATTGCGATGGTCGCGGTCGCTGTACTCATCGCGATCGCCTCGATCATCGCGATCATCGCGATCATCGTCGGTCCTGGCCCGACCGACAGGTCCGCTGCCGTCGCCCGCCGCGCCGGCCGCGCGCCGGTAGCCCTCGGAGGCCTCGACGGCAGCCGCCCAGTCGCCCTCATCGTTCAGCGATGGTTCGGTTCGGTCCCGGTCGGCGTAGCCGCCATCGGCATAGAGCGGCAGCGTGATGTCGTCGTCGCCGGGAATGCGGTCCTCGGCTGGCGGACGGCTGAAGCTGCGGCGACGGCGGCGGGCGATGCCGGCCTGTTCGTCGAGGACGCCGGTCTCCTGGCGGAACAGCCGCTCGGCCTCGCGCCGGTTGGCGCGGCTCTGCCAGAAGTTGAACAGCACCACCGCACCGATGACCACGGTCACCAGGGCGATCACGCTCAGGGTCAGGGTGCTCATGCAGCCTTGGCCCACTCGGCTGCGGAAGTCAGGTCGACAGCGACGAGCCGCGACACGCCGCGCTCCTGCATCGTCACCCCGATCAACTGCTCGCCCATCTCCATCGTGATCTTGTTGTGAGTGATGAACACGAACTGGGTCCCTGTCGCCATCGACTTGACCATCTGGCAGAAACGCTCGGTGTTCCAGTCATCGAGCGGTGCGTCGACCTCGTCGAGCAGGCAGAACGGCGCCGGGTTCAGCTTGAAGATCGCGAACACGAGGGCGATCGCCGTCAGCGCCTTCTCTCCGCCCGACAGCAGATGGATCGAAGTATTGCGCTTGCCCGGCGGTTGCGCCATCACCTGGATGCCGGCATCGAGGATCTCGTTACCTGTCAGCACGAGCTTGGCCTCGCCGCCGCCGAACAGCACCGGGAACAGCTGGCCGAACTCGCGGTTGACCGCGTCGTAGGTCTGCTGCAGCGCCGACCGGCTCTCCTGGTCGATGGTGCGGATGGCGTTCTCGAGCGTGGCCATCGCATCGGACAGGTCGGTCGACTGGCTGTCGAGGAAGGTCTTGCGTTCGCGCGCGCCCTCGAGTTCGCCCAGCGCGGCGAGGTTGACCGGGCCGATTCGTTCGATCTCCCTGCCGAGCCGCGAGACTTCCGATTGCAGCCACGACGGCTTCGGTGGCGAGTCGAGCGCGCCGATCCCGGCCGCGAGCGCCGTCTCGTCGGCGTCGGCGTCGGCCAGCGACTGGCGCATCTGCTCGGCCATGAGGCGGGCGGCCTGCTCGGCCAGTTGGATTTCGATCGCCGCCTGGCGCAGTGGCTCGAGTTCGCGCTGGTGGCGCAGTCGGCCCTCGTCGAGTTCGCGCAGGCGCCCGCCGATCGCATCGGCGGCGTTGCGGGCCTCGGCGAGCGCGCGCTCGGCGGCGGCGCGCGCCTCGAGGTGCTGCTGCAGCTGGTCGCGCAGTGGTTGCTCATCGAGCGCAGCCAACTCGGTCTCGATCGTCGCCAGGTCGGCGCTCGCCTGGAGCCAGGTTGCTTCGGCCAGGGCAACCTGCTCGCGCAGCCGCTCGGCCTCCATCGCGCACGACCGGACCTCGAAGCGGGCCCCCTGCAGCGCCAGCTCGGCCCGCTGCAACGCGTCCCGGGCACCGGCCAGCGCGGCCTCGGCGTCGTGCCGCGCCTGTTCGGCGGCCTCGCATTGCGCAGCCTGGTGCGCGGTCGCCGCCTCGAGGCCGGCAAGCGCTGCGGTGATCTGCTCCTGGTCGACCCGAGACTGTTCGCCGCTCGCGGCCAGTTCGTCGCGTTCGGCCATCAGGCGCTCGAGCGTCTGTTCGCGACTGGCGATCTGCTGCGACAGGCGCTCGAACTCGATGGTCGCCGCCGAGACCCTGCGCACGGCCGCGGCGTGGGCCTCGCGCGCCGGGCGCAGTTCGGCGGTGCGCGCCGCCGTCGAGGCCTCGGCCCGCTCGCTGGCGGCACGCGCCTCGGCGACGATGAAGCTCTGGGCCCGTTGCTCGCGACCGAGGTGGTAGAGCTCCTGTTGGCGGGCCAGCACGCCGTCGTCGTCACTGTCGAGGGCGAACAACGAGACATCGTGGCGTCCGATCGCGTGGCCGGCCTTGACCAGGAAGCGGCCGCCGAACGGCAGGTCCTCGCGCGCGGCGAACGCCAGATCCACGGTTTCGGCCGCGAAACAGCCGTCGAGCCACTCTCGGACCAGCGCCGCGAGCGCCGGGTCGCTGGCCTCGACCCGCGTGGCCAGCGGCTCGAGGATGCGTGGGTTGCCCGCGGTCGTTGCCGCGGTGGCGGCCGCAACCGTTGCTTTGCCGGCGACCGATCCGGCCGCGCCACCACCACCGGCCAATCCGGCCGCACTACCACCAGTGGCGGTTCCGACCGCGGCACCACCAGCGCTGGGGGCCGTCGCCGCGCTGCCGACGAACAGTCCGAGCTTGCCCGGCGGCCCGTCCTCGAGCATCGCCGCCAGCCGTGACGATTCGCCGACCTCGATGCTGTGGACGCGCTCGCGCAGCGCCGCCTCGACGGCCAACTCCCAGCCGGGCTCGATCTTGATCCGCTGCCAGACCCGGGCGACGTCGGCGGCGAACCCGTGCCGGGTCAGCCACGGCCGTACCCGCTCCTCGCTGTGCATCCGCTGCTGCAGCGACTCGAGCACGCTGATCCGCGCGGCGATGTCCGATGCCTTTCCGACCGCCGCCTGCAGCGCACCGGCGGCCGGCGCCCGCTCCGCTTCGGCGGCCAGCGCCTGTTCTTCGAGTTCGGCTTCGGCACGACCGGCCTCGGCCTCGATCCGACGGGCCTCGTCGAGCGTCCGGCGCGCGACCTCGATGTCGCCGAGCGGCGCCTGTGCAAGCGCGGCCTGCTCGCTTTCGACCTTCTGGCTGCGATTTGCGATCGCCGCCAGCGCGGTGACGATCGCCTGCTGCCGGGCCTCGAGTTCATGGCGCTGGCGCAGGTGGTCGGCCAGCGTCTCGCGCGCCTGGGCCGCGGTGTCGCGCGCCTGCCGGTCGGCGGCCACGGCGGCATCGCGTTCCTGTTGCCCGCTCGCGAGCAGCGTCTCGGCCTCGGCCAGGCTGCTGGCAAGCCGCGCAGCGCGGCTCCCGACCTCGTCCAGGCGCTGGCCGCCGTCGTCGACCTGGCTGGTGGCAACTGCGATTTGCCCGCGCAGCGTCTGGCCGCGGTCCTGCAGTCGCTCACGATTCTGGCTCATGAAGCGCAGTTCGTTCTCGACCGAACTGATCCGGCTGCCGATCTCGTAGAACGCTGCCTGGCGCCGGCCGAGCTCCGCATTGGCCGCGTCGCCCTGCTCGCGAACCTCGAGTTGCGCCGCCTCGACCTGGCGCAACCCGGCCATCACGGCCTCGGTCGCCGTGGCATTGCGCGCGCCCTGGGCGGCGAGCCGCTCGCCTTCCTTCAGTGCCTCGTCACGACGCAGCAGCCACAACCAGCGCTGCTTGCGGTCGCGCTCTTCGGCCAGCGCCCGGTAGCGCCCGGCGACTTCGGCCTGGTCCTCGAGACGGGCGATCTGGCCGTCGAGTTCGCGCAGGATGTCCCCGACCCGCGACAAGTTGAGGCGGGTATCGGCCAATCGCGACTCGGTTTCCTTGCGCCGTTCCTTGTACTTCGAAACCCCGGCCGCTTCCTCGAGGAAGACCCGCAATTCCTCGGGACGGGCCTCGATGATCCGCGAGATCGTTCCCTGGCCGATGATGGCGTACGCCCGAGGGCCGAGGCCTGTGCCGAGGAAGATGTCGTGGACATCCTTGCGCCGGACGGCCTGGTGGTTGATCTGGTAGGTCGATTGGCCGTCGCGGGTGAGGATGCGACGCACCGAGATCTCGGCATAGCCGCTCCAGGCGCCGCCGATGCGCCCCTGGCCGTTGTCGAACACCAGTTCGACGCTGGCGCGCTGGGCCGGCTTGCGATCGGCCGCGCCGCTGAAGATGACATCCTGCATCGATTCGCCGCGCAGTTCCGACGCGCGTGATTCACCGAGCACCCAACGGGTCGCATCGATGATGTTCGACTTGCCGCAGCCGTTGGGGCCGACGACCCCGACCAGTTGGCCGGGTAGTTCGAATGTGGTGGGATCGCAGAAGGACTTGAAGCCGGAGAGCTTTACCTGCTTGAGGCGCACTGGCTGATTCCGTGGTCCAGTTGTAGGGGCGGAGCAGCACGAAGGCCCCGATGACTGGGTCCGTATAATAACCCCGCCGACGAACCGATCCGATGCCCAGCAAACCGAAGCAAGCGCTCGAAGCGTTCGCCAATCCGCAGCCGCAACGCGATTACCTCATCCACATCGATGCGCCCGAGTTCACCTGCCTGTGCCCGCTCACCGGCCAGCCTGATTTCGCCAACCTCGTGTTCGACTATGTCGCCGACCGGCATTGTGTCGAACTGAAGAGCTTGAAGCTCTATCTCTGGTCGTTTCGCAACGAAGGGCAGTTCCACGAAGCGGTCACCAATCGGATCGTCGATGATCTCGTCGCGTTGCTCGCCCCGCGTTTTCTGCGGTTGACCGCGCGCTGGTACGTGCGCGGCGGGATCACGACCACGATCGTGGCCGAGCATCGCAGCAGCGGCTGGAAGCCGGCGCCGCTCGTCGAGTTGCCCGCACCCGGTGGTTCGACGCTCGTGGCCCAGGCTAGCGCACCGCTGGCGAGCGCATCGGCGCGCCCCGTGGCCGCTCGCAGGCGGTGAATCCGCGGCTGGGGCTGCTTCAGCCCTACCCCTTCGAGCGGCTGGCCGCGCTGCTGGCGGCCCCGGCGCAGACGTTGGCCACCGACTGGCGCCGGACATCGACCGCCGGACGCGGTTGCGACCGTCGCATCGACCTCTCGATCGGCGAACCGCGCCATCCGGCACCGCAGCGCGTCCGTGATGCCATCGTGGCCGCGCTCGATGGCCTGTCTTCGTATCCGGCCACGCGGGGTACCCCGGCGTTGCGCGAGGCGATCGCCGGCTGGATCGAACGCCGCTACGCGGTCCGTCTCGATCCAATGACCGCCGTGCTGCCGATCCTCGGCTCGCGCGAGGCCCTGTTCGCGGTCGCGCAGGCCGTCGTCGACCCCGGCGGCGGGCGCCGCGTGGTCGCGCCCAATCCGTTCTACCAGATCTACGAGGGCGCGGCATTGCTCGCCGGGGCCTCGGTCCACCTCGTCAACCAGTGGGCGGCGCGCGACTTCCGTTGCGACTGGGCCGCGGTCCCGGACGCGGTCTGGGAGCGCTGCGACCTGCTGTACGTCTGCTCGCCCGGAAATCCCACCGGATCGGTGATGCCGCTCGAGGATTGGCAGATCCTGTTCGAACGCGCCGAGCGTCATGGGTTCGTGATCGCCTCGGACGAGTGCTACTCCGAGATCTATCTCGACGAGGGCGCGCCGCCGCTGGGCGCACTCGAGGCCGCACGCCTCCTCGGGCGCGGCCCCGACAGGTTGCTCGCGTTCTCCAGCCTGTCGAAGCGCTCGAATCTGCCCGGGATGCGATCCGGCTTCGTCGCCGGCGACCCGACGCTGATCGCGCGTTTCCTCCAGTACCGGACCTATCACGGCAGCGCCATGAGCCTGGTCTGGCAGGCGGCCTCGATCGCCGCCTGGAGCGACGAGGCGCACGTGCGCGACAATCGCGCGCTCTACCGCGCCAAGTACGCGACGGTGATGCCGCTGCTCGGTGTGGCCGACGGCCTCGGCCCGACACCGCCAGCCGGGTTCTATGTCTGGTTGCCCGTGCCCGGCGGCGACGACGAGGCGTTCACCCGCCGCCTGCACGACCAATATAATTGCCTCGTCGTCCCGGGGAGCTACCTCGCGCGCGCCACCGACGAGGGCAATCCCGGCCGCGGCCGGGTCCGGCTCGCGCTGGTCGACAGCCTGGAAGCCTGCGCCGAGGGCGCGGCGCGAATCGCCGACCTTCTGACCCGCAGTTGACCCCGACGCCGCGCCGGACGCGGCGCGCCATCGACCCGCCCACCGCCAGCCAGCCGCTACGAGCCATGCCATGACAGATCCCCGCGAAGCCGTGATCGAAGCCGCCTGGGACGAACGCGCCCGACTTGGTCCGAAGGACGCCCCGGCCGAGGTTCGGCAGGCGGTGGCGTCGGTGATCGCCGCCCTCGACGACGGGACGCTGCGCGTGGCCACGCGCGAGCGCTCCGCCGGGGCCGACGGGCCGTCGCAGTGGACCGTCCATCAGTGGGTCAAGAAAGCCGTGCTGCTGTCGTTCCGGCTCGCCGACAACCGGCCGATGGGAGCG
Source organism: Burkholderiaceae bacterium (assembly GCA_040510055.1). GTDB lineage: Bacteria > Pseudomonadota > Gammaproteobacteria > Burkholderiales > Burkholderiaceae_E > Lautropia. The sequence goes on from JBEVJQ010000499.1 coordinate 6,259, forward strand.
CCCGACCTGCGCTTCTTCGACAAGGTCGAGACCAAGTTCGCCGATCTCGATGCCGACGCGTTCGCGGCCGCCGGCTACCGCGTCGTTCCTCCTGCGGTCGCCCGGCGCGGATCGTTCATCGGGCGCAACGTGGTACTGATGCCCTCCTTCGTCAATATCGGCGCGTTTGTGGACGAGGGGACCATGGTCGACACCTGGGCAACCGTCGGCTCATGCGCCCAGAT
>JBEVJQ010000500.1:0-3513 GCA_040510055.1 Burkholderiaceae bacterium
GAGCGGACTCTCGGACGCCAGACCATCCGGGCTTGGTCGATGCTCGCAAGTGCCGGACGACGAGGAAGCGCCCTGATGCGGGGCGAGCAAGTGGGGGCTAGCGCCATCGATGCACCGACTAGCGACAAGAAAATTGACTCTGACCCCATTTGAAGCCGCATTTCGGTGCGAGAGTATTAAATTGACTCTGACCCCAGTTTAGCTGCTTGCATGCTGCGCTGCAACGCCATATGCTGCGAGAGGATCGAGGGAGAGGTGAATGAGAGTCCAGGCGCAAGGGCTGTACGACCCGCGGAATGAGCACGACGCCTGCGGCGTCGGTTTCGTTGCGCATATCAAGGGCGTGAAGAGTCAGGAGATCGTTCAGAACGGGCTCCGGATCCTCCTCAACCTCGATCACCGCGGTGCGGTGGGCGCCGATCCGCTGTTCGGCGACGGGGCCGGCATCCTGCTGCAGATCCCCGACGACCTGTTCCGCCAGGACATGGCCGCGCAGGGGGTCAGGCTGCCGGCGGTCGGCGAGTACGGTGTCGGGATGGTGTTCCTGCCCAAGGAACACGCGTCGCGTCTCGCCTGCGAAGAGGAGGTCGAACGCGCGATCAGGGCCGAGGGCCAGGTGTTGCTCGGCTGGCGCAACGTCCCTGTCGACCACGAGATGCCGATGTCGCCGCTGGTCAAGGCGAGCGAGCCGGTGATCCGGCAGGTATTCATCGGCCAGGGACCGGACGTGATGGTCCAGGACGCGCTCGAGCGCAAGCTGTTCGTGATCAGGAAGCGAGCGGTCCACAGCATCCGCAGCCTGAAGCTCAAGCACGGGACCGAGTACTTCGTCCCGTCGATGTCGACCCGGACCATCGTCTACAAGGGCCTGCTGCTCGCTGGCCAGGTCGGCAACTACTACCTCGACCTGGTCGACGCGCGGACCCGGTCGGCCTTCGCCCTCGTCCATCAACGTTTCTCGACCAACACGTTTCCGGCCTGGGAACTGGCGCACCCGTATCGGATGGTCGCCCACAACGGCGAGATCAATACCGTCAAGGGCAACTACAACTGGATGCGGGCTCGCGAAGGAATCATGCGCTCGGCGGTCCTCGGCGAGGACCTGGCCACGGTGTTTCCGCTGATCTTTCCCGGTCAATCCGACACCGCGTGCTTCGACAACTGCCTCGAACTGCTGACGATGGCCGGTTACCCGCTGTCGCACGCGATCATGATGATGATCCCCGAGGCGTGGGAGCAGCACGCGCTGATGGATCCGACCCGTCGCGCGTTCTACGAGTATCACGCCGCGATGATGGAGCCGTGGGACGGGCCGGCGGCGATCGCCTTCACCGACGGCCGGCAGATCGGCGCCACGCTCGATCGCAACGGCCTGCGCCCGGCGCGCTACATCGTCACTGACGACGACCTTGTGGTCATGGCCTCCGAAGCCGGCGTGCTCCATCACATCAATGAGTCGCGGATCATCAAGAAGTGGCGGTTGCAGCCCGGCAAGATGTTCCTCATCGACCTCGAGCAGGGCCGGATCATCGACGACAAGGAGCTGAAGGATCAGCTGTCGGCGAACAAGCCCTATCGCCAGTGGATCGAACGGATCCGCGTCCGGCTCGACGAGATCGAGCTCAGGCCCTCGGACCTGCAGGACGAGCCGCAGCCGGCCGAGTCGCTGCTCGATCGCCAGCAGGCGTTCGGCTACACCCAGGAGGACCTGAAGTTCCTGATGGCGCCGATGGCCGCCAATGGCGAGGAAGCGGTCGGTTCGATGGGCAACGACTCGCCGCTTGCGGTGCTGTCCGAGAAGAACAAGCCGCTGTACAACTACTTCAAGCAACTGTTCGCCCAGGTCACGAACCCGCCGATCGACCCGATCCGCGAACAGCTGGTGATGTCGCTGGTCTCGTTCGTCGGGCCCAAGCCGAACCTGCTCGACATCAACAACATCAATCCGCCATTGCGGCTCGAGGTCGAGCAGCCGATCCTCACCGCCGAACACATGGCGAAGATCCGCAATATCGAGCACTACACCAACGGCAAGTTCCGCAGCTTCGAACTCGACTGCTGCTACCCGGTGCGCTGGGCGCGCGAAGGCGTCGAGGCCAGGCTCGCCTCGCTCTGCGCGCGCGCCGTCGACGCCATCAAGGCCGGGCACAACATCCTGATCGTCACCGATCGACGGATGGACCGCGACCAGGTCGCGATCCCGGCGCTGCTGGCGATGTCTGCCGTCCACCAGCACCTGATCGACCACGGTCTGAGGACCAGCGCCGGCCTCGTGGTCGAGACCGGCTCGGCGCGCGAGGTCCATCACTTCGCCGTGCTCGCCGGCTATGGCGCCGAGGCGATCCATCCGTACATCGCGCTCGAGACGATTTCCGACCTGCACCAGTCGCTGGGTGGTGACCTGTCACCCGAAAAGGCGATCAAGAACTACATCAAGGCGATCGGCAAGGGGTTGCAGAAGGTGATGTCCAAGATGGGCATCTCGACCTACATGTCCTACACCGGCGCCCAGATCTTCGAGGCCGTTGGGCTGAATCGCGACCTCGTCGATCGCTATTTCACCGGGACCGCCTCCAACGTCGAGGGGATCGGGATCTTCGAGGTCGCCGAGGAAGCGATCCGCACCCATCAGGTGGCCTTCGGCGACGACCCGGTGCTTTCCGATGCGCTCGACGCCGGCGGTGAGTACGCATTCCGGACCCGCGGCGAGGAGCACATGTGGACGCCGGACGCGATCGCCAAGCTCCAGCACTCGACACGCAGCAACAACTACCAGACCTACAAGGAATACGCCCAGATCGTCAATGACCAGTCGCGCCGGCACATGACGTTGCGCGGGCTGTTCGAGTTCAGGGTCGACCCGGCCCGGGCGATCCCGCTCGACGAGGTCGAGCCGGCCACGGAGATCGTCAAGCGGTTCTCGACCGGTGCCATGTCGCTGGGGTCGATCTCGACCGAGGCGCACACCACGCTCGCGATCGCGATGAACCGGATCGGCGGCAAATCGAACACCGGCGAAGGCGGAGAGGACGAGGCGCGTTACCGTGACGAGATGCGCGGCAAGGTAATCGGCGACGGCCAGACGCTGGCCGGCGTCCTTGGCAGCGAGCGGGTCGAGGCCGACGTCGCGCTGATGGCCGGCGACTCGCTGCGTTCGCGGATCAAGCAGGTGGCCTCGGCGCGGTTCGGCGTGACAGCCGAGTACCTGTCCTCGGCCGACCAGATCCAGATCAAGATGGCCCAGGGCGCCAAGCCTGGCGAGGGCGGACAACTGCCGGGCCACAAGGTCAGCGAATACATCGCCAAGCTCCGTTATTCGGTCCCGGGCGTCGGCCTGATCTCGCCGCCGCCGCACCACGACATCTATTCGATCGAGGACCTGGCGCAGCTGATCCATGACCTGAAGAACGCCAATACCCGGGCATCGATATCGGTCAAGCTGGTGTCGGAAGTCGGCGTCGGCACCGTCGCCGCGGGCGTGGCCAAGGCCAAGGCCGATCACATCACCATTGC
>JBEVJQ010000501.1:0-3151 GCA_040510055.1 Burkholderiaceae bacterium
AACGCGCGCGACGCGATGATGCCGCACGGTGGGCGGATCCCATCGAGACTGCCAACAAGTGGCTGGACGAGCGCGCGGCTATAGCGGGCGATCTGCCACCGGTGCAGCACGTGTCGGTTTGGTCACCGACACCGTGCTCGGTAGCGGCTTGCTCGCGCCCGCATGGAATTGCTGACGAAGCTGTTCGAGATGTCGGCGCTGGCTCGGCGCGTCCGACCAGGTCGAGCCGCCGCCGACTTGAGTCAGCGAACCCTGCGAACGCGGTCGCTCGGAAGCAGGTCGAGCGCCACCAGGGTGTAGACGTCCGGTTCGCCGGTGGCCTCGATGCCACGCGCGCGCTGGAAGTCGCGCAGGGCGGCGACTGTCCGGTCGCCCCAGGTGCCATCGGCGGAACCCACGGCGTAGCCGCGGTCGTTGAGGGCCTGCTGGATCATCCGGATCGCAGCCGGATCCAGATCACCGGCCCGGGCCAGCCGGCCGTCCCGTGGCACCGTCCGCGAGCCATCGGGCAGGAAGCCCAGTCCGGCCAGGGTAGCCGCGTCGAGGTCCCCCGACGCCGGCATCCCCCGCGATCGCTGGAAGTTGCCGATGGCGCTGGCCGTCCGCTGTCCCCAGGCACCGTCGACCGGTCCAACCTGGAAGCCCTGCTTGCGCAAAGCTTCCTGGATGGCCCGCACCGTGACGCGGTCGAGGTCGGCGGCCGGGGTCCTGGGGCGCGGTACCACTTCGACTATCGGTCGGGCTGGCGTTCGCGTCCCGTCGACCGTCACGCCGAGCGTCGCCAACGACCGCGCATCGGGTCGGCCGGTCTGCGGCAATCCGCGGTCGCGCTGGAAGGCACGCATCGCATCGGCCGACTGCGGGCCCCAGACGCCGTCGGCGGCCGTGATGCGGTACCCGGCCTGGATCAGCGCCTGCTGCGCCCGGCGGATCGTCGACGTCGGCGGCAGGTCGTTCTCGGTCCGAGTCGACGGCGGAACGGCCTCGGGCCGGGTCGACGGCGGAATGCCCTCGGTTCCAGCGGGCGCCAGCTCCGTTCGCTTCTGACCCCATCCCGGGGACGAGAACATCGCGATCGCGATCACCGCGCATACCGCCCCGCCCCGTCGCGCACGACGGCGCCTGGCCATCGCGCTTTCGATTCGACTCGCCTCCATCTCTCCTCCCACTCTCGGTTGGGGTCGCGGCCGGGCGGCCGCTGCCCCCTTGCGCCGGTTGGCGCGCACCGTGGGGCGCACGAACCATGCCTAAGCTCGTGGACGTGCTAGTCGAGGGCTGTCGCCTTGGCGAGGACGTTGCCGAGGTGGTCCACGAACAGTCGGACCTTGCCCGGCTGGGTACGCGTCGGCGGCAGGACGGCGTAGATCGGCAACGGGTCGGTCGCGAACGACGCCAGGACGATCTCGAGCTGGCCTCGCTCGACCGCCTCCCGCACGTGCCAGAACGGCGCGAAGCCGATGCCGAGCCCGCGTATCACGGCCTCGCGGGCAGCAAGTGAATCGTCGGTGCGAAAGCGGCCAGCCACCCGGACCGTGGTCGGTCGGCCGGCGACCCGGAACGGCCAGGCGTCGTCGCCGCCGTCATTGGTACGGACGACGCACTGATGGCGCAGCAGCTCGTCCGGATGGCTCGGGCGGCCATGGCGTTCGAAGTACGGGCCGGCACCGTAGGTGACGAGCCGCAGTTCACCGATCCGCCGCACCTTCAGCATCGACTCGGCCAGGCGGCGCATCCGGATCGCCACGTCGAGGTTCTCCGCGAGCAGGTCGACAGCGCGGTCCGAGACCTTCAGGTCGACTTCGATCCGCGGAAACCGCCCCATGAAGCTGCAGACGGCGGGTGCGACGAAAGCCTGCGCGAACAGCCGCGGCGCGGCGATTCGCAGGCGTCCCGACAGGTCGCGTCCGCGGTCGGCCGCTTCGGCCTTGGCCTGTTCAATCTCGGCCAGCGCCGGCTTCACGCGATCGTAGAACGCCAGGCCCGCCTCGGTCGGCGCCGAGCGGCGCGTGGTGCGTCGAATCAGCGAGACCCCCAACTGCCGTTCGAGCCCCGCAAGCGACCGGCTGATCGATTGCAGCGAACGCTGAAGCCGATCTGCCGCCGCAGTCTGGCTCCCCTGTTCGACGATGGCGAGGAATGCTTCGAGGTCGTCGGTTCGCTCCATCGCGATTCTCCCGGCCCTCGCCAGAGTCTATAGCCGCCTTCACGACGGAGCCCGCGGCGACCCCTGGCATTCAGAGGGGGCGCGGTGCGGCGCCGAGGATGCTCCGATGCCGATTCTGCCGCTATCCGCAAGAGTCAGGGCGCCATCACCGAGCAGTGACCGGTTGACGCCGGCATCGATCGTCGAGGTCGGACAGGTCGATCAGGTTCTCGACGGTTTGGTCCTCTCGTCTGCGGTCGACTCGAAGCCCCTGAAGCCAACGTTCCCCTGGGCGCATGAATTGGTTACCTTCCCGTTACATTGAGCCGCGCGGAATGGAGTGGCTTGGTAACATCGCGCCGCCCGTGACCTGCTTGGTCGACCCCATTACGGACGCTGGTTGCTCGCCTGACGGTGGCCAACTCCCGACTTGACAGACCCACACGGCGAACTTCGACGGGTGAGGAACCCGGGCGCCAGTCGACGCCCGGTGATCGGCTGATCTCGCTGAATGAAGCCACTGCTCAAACTCGAAATCCGATTTCTGATCCCGCTGATCGCCGTACTGGTGTTCGGGGCCTATATCGCCCTGCCGCTGATGGATCGGCTGACGCTGCGGTGGTTCTCGCGCGATCTCGGTGCCCGAGGCGAGCTGGTCACACGAGCGATGTCCGACGTCATCGTCGACGCGCTCGGCCGCGGCGACCCGGGCCAGTTGCAGACGCTGTTCGACCGCGCGATCCAGGACGAGCGCCTCGTCGGCATCGCCCTGTGCGCGGCCGACGGCACGGCGTTGATGAAGACCGGCGGCTACCCGGAGACCATCGACTGTCCGACGGCAGCACGATTGGCCGCGCAGCCGCAACCGCGACTGAGCGTTCCGAGCGGCGCCCTTCACGTCGGCGTCCATCCGCTCGTCGAAGACAACCGCCAGATCGCATCGCTGGTGCTGCTGCAGGATCTGAGCTTCATCGACCGGCGCAGCCGCGACACGCGGCGATTGCTGAT
>JBEVJQ010000502.1:0-3377 GCA_040510055.1 Burkholderiaceae bacterium
TCGTGGCAGGGTTGTGGCTGCTGCTGGGCCGGGACTGCTTGCCAGGCTAGTGCACGGTCACCTCGGCAGGTGGTGGACATTCGATGCCGGCGACGTATGCGCGCACCAGATTGCGCTCGTCGCCGAGCGTCACCCAGGCGAACACCTTCTCGTGCAAGGCCTGGGCCATTTCCTGGCGCCGCGCCTGCACCGGCCCGACGGCCCAGTTCCAGACGCAGAGGTCGGCCGTCCGGCCGGCATCGAGCGATCCGATCTCGTCGGCGAGCCCGAGCGCTCGAGCCGAACCGAGGGTGGCGCTGTGCAGCGCCTTCCACGCCGTCAACCGCTGCCCGGCGAGCGCCTGGATCTTGTAGGCGTCGGCCAGCGTCCGTTGCATCGACAGGCTGGTGCCGCCGCCGACGTCGGTCGCCGTGCTGACCGCAGCGCCTGCGCGCTCGGCGGCGCGCCAGTCGAACAGGCCACTGCCGAGGAACAGGTTCGATGACGGACTGTGGGCGATCTGGGCGCCGGTGTCGCGCAGTAGCGCGCGATCGTCGTCATCCAGCCAGACGCCGTGGGCGAGGACGCTGCGCCGATCGAGCAGACCGTTGCGGGCATAGACGTCGAGGTAGCTGCGCGCCTCCGGAAACAGCTCGCGCACCCAGCGGACCTCGTCGCGATTCTCGGCCACGTGGGTCTGCATGTAGATGTCGGGCCAGGCGGCGCACAGCGCCCCCGCCATCGCCAGCTGCTCGGGTGTGCTGGTCGGGGCGAACCGGACCGTCACCGCGTACGACAGCCGATCCGTACCGTGCCAACGCTCGATCAGGTCGACGCAATCGCGCTCGGCCTGGGCCACGTCGTCGCGCAATCCGTCGGGAGCATTGCGATCCATCAGGACCTTGCCGGTCACCAGTCGCATCCGGCGCGCGCGTGCGGCCGCGAACAGCCGGTCGGCGCTGACCTTGTGCACGGTCGGAAACACCACCGCCGTGGTCGTGCCATGGGCAAGCAAGGCATCGAGGAATCGTGTGGCGCCGCGCTCGGCCTCGTCGGCCGAGGCGTACCGGGTCTCGGCCGGGAAGGTGTAGGTGTTCAGCCAGTCGAGCAGTTCGGTGCCGTAGCTGGCAATCACGTCCAGCTGGGGGGAATGGACGTGGCTGTCGATGAAGCCGGGCATGATCAACTTGCCGCGGTGATCGTGCCGCGGCCAGCCCTCGGCCAGCGGCTGGGTCGCGGCCTGGGCCCCGACGATCTTGCCGTCCTCGATCAGCAGCCAGTGGTCGGGGCGGAAGCGCACCGCGGGGCTCTCCACTTCGCCCCAGGCCGGCTCATCGGTGAAATCGAGCAGATCGCCACGCAGCGCGACGCGCGAAGGTGCACTATTGGAGGTCATCACGACTCCTTCACGTCGCTGCGGCGGTCTTCTGGGGCACGAGTTGCCGTGCCGCTTCGCGGACCTGGTCGCGCAGCCAGCGCATCGATGGCGACGCGTGATTCAGCTCGTGCCACAGCTGGTAATACGTCAGCGGCGGAAATGGCACGGGACAGCGGACGATCGCAACCGGCAGCGAGCCGACGTAGCGCGAACAGAACAGCCGGCCCGTCGTCAATACGAGCACGCTACGTGCCACCATCAAGGGAATCAGGCTGAAATGGGCCGCACGGACCGAGAGCGCGCGCTGGTGGCCCAGCGACTGGAGGTGGTCGTCGATCACGCCGCGGGCGCCGAGATGGAACGGCATCGGAGCCACGTGGTCGCATTCGAGGTACTTCTCGACCGTCCAGCGCCGTCCGTCGGACAGCCGGCGGACCGGGTGTTCCTGCGCAACGAGGCAGACGATTTCGTCCGAAAGCAGGCGCGCGAGGTGCAGTTCTTCCGGTGGATGCAGCCAGTTGCCGACCACCAGGTCGACGTCGCCGGCCGCGAGCGCCCGCCGGTAGTCGAAGTCACCGCTCAGCGTCATCAGTTCGAGCTGGACGCGCGGGGCGTGCGCCTTGACCTGCGCCACCAGCCCGGGGAGGAACAGCGGATCGAGGTAGTCGCTCGCGGCGATCCGGAACATCGCATCGCTGGTCGCCGGCTCGAAGGTCTGCAGCCGGCCGTGGGCGCCGAACATCAGCTCGGCATCGTGCAGCATCCGTCCGGCGGGCTCGAACAGCTGCCGCGCCACCGCTGTCGGCGCCATGGCGTTGCCGGTGCGGACCAGCAGCGGATCGCCGGTCAGCTGACGCAGCTTCTTGAGCTGCGCGCTCACCAGCGGCTGGGTACTCTGCAGGCGCAAGGCAGCGCGCGAGACACTCCGTTCGGCGATCACGGTATGCAGGACTCGGATTAGCGACAGGTCGATCTTGTCGAAAATCGCTCGCTGCGACATATGCGCTCCCGTATAGACGTCATACGCCTAATCATATTCAGTTCGGCGGTCGTCGGAGTAAGGTTGAGGTCGTAGCCCGGGTTCCCCGGGTCGCATGGAGAGCGCCGCCGATGTCGACACAACTCGCGACACAACCGATCCGCTTCTTTCACCGCGGCCGGGTCGTGGAGGTGGGCGACGTCGAGCCGACCCGCACGGTTCTGGACTGGCTGCGCGAGGATGCGCGTTGCACCGGCACCAAGGAGGGATGCAACGAAGGCGATTGCGGGGCCTGTACGGTGGTCGTCGGGGAACTGGCGCCGGCGGGCGACACCCGGGCAATTCGCGGCCTGACGTTGCAGACCGTCAATGCCTGCATCCAGTTCCTGCCGACGCTCCATGGCAAGGCGCTGTTCACGGTCGAGGACCTGAAGACACAGTGCGGCGACCGGTTGCACCCGACCCAGCAGGCGCTGGTCGAATGCCACGGCTCGCAGTGCGGCTTCTGTACCCCGGGGTTCGTGATGTCGATGTGGTCGGCCTACGAGCACGCACGGGCCGCCGGTCGGGTACCGACCCGCCAGCAGATGGCCGACGAACTCTCCGGCAACCTGTGCCGCTGCACCGGCTACCGGCCGATCCTCGATGCGGCCGAGCGCAGCTTCGCGCTGCCGGCGGCGCCGCTCGATCGTGCGCCGGTCGCCGCGGCGCTGCAGGCGATCGGGCGCGAGGACCTGTCGCACGGCGGCTTCCACGCGCCGCGCAGCCTCGATGCGCTTCAGTTCCTCGACCTCGCCGACGTAGACGATCTCGCCGAGTTCGCGGAACTGCTTGTTGACCCAGAGGCCGATGTCGGTCGAGCCGGCTAGCAGGGTCGCCTCCGGATGCTCGAGGCGCAGCGCCGCCAGCGCCGCGACGGTGGCCGGGGCGTGAACCCGCGGCCGTTCGGGGCCGGCCGAGATGCCCGATCGGGCATAGCTGAAGGTCTCTTCGCCCCGATCCAGACCCTGCAGCGCGGTGACCACAGGCGCGGTGTCCAGC
>JBEVJQ010000503.1:0-2792 GCA_040510055.1 Burkholderiaceae bacterium
CAGGCAACCAGTTCGCTTCCTTGTCTTTGCCCGGCGACGCGTGCTGAACGTAGACGTCGATGGAGCCGTCCTTGTTCGGCTTGAACTTGCTGCGCGAGCTGACGTTGTACCGGTTCAGCGGGTTGGCGACGAAGAAGTAGTCGGCGTTGTACATCGTCAGCGACCAGAAGCCTTCGGCAGGTGGCAGCTGTCCCTTGTTGAAGTGCATGACGTACTTGTTCGCGCCGCTATACGGCTTGCCCGCGCCGTCGACCTCCGAGGTTGGATAAACCGCGTCCTGTGGACGGTTGGCACCGAGCCCGATGGCCGTGACCAGCGCCCGCTGGATGTAGTTCGTGCCGTATAGACCAGTCTTGGTCGTGAACAGCCAGCCGTTCTCAAAGCTCGCATCGCCGGCCTTGATGCCCTCTTTGAACCACCCCATGATCTTTTCCTGCGCGGGCTTCGGCGCGCCGGCGATGCCCTTGGCAACCGCCGGATCGAGCTTGGAGGCGTCGAAGTCCTTGCCCGGAACCAAGCCGATCGTAGCGAGCTTCGCCACCATCGGCGCATCCTCGGCGGCTGGGGGATTTGTCTTCATGAGGTCGGCCAGCAGTTTGAAGTACGACGCGCCATCCATTGCGTGGACCTCGTCGCGCACCGACACCTTCGAGTCGAACGCCGGGTCGACCTTGCCGGGCTTGGGTTTGTATGGTTTGCCGTACGCCGACAGCGGGACAACCGACATCTGGTCCTGGATGGCATGAACGGCCTTGTAATCCGCGGGGGTGCCGGTGCAGTAGATGCGGCCGAGCAGCCAGACCATGCCGGTAGGTGACTTGTACTCGGTGACGCCGGCCGGCAGCCTGCCCGTCCAGCCCGGTCCGGTGATCGCGTATTTCTGCGCGCCGGCGCCCGTCGTGCGCTTCCCCGGCACCTGGAACACATCGGTCCAGCCGCTCAACATCGGGAACAGGGCATAACGGCCCTTGAGGTCGGGGATACTGACCACCCACGGCTCCTTTGATACATCCAACCAGACATCTGTGTAGAGCGTGTCGGCGTTGGGCGCAGTGACGGTCTTGAACGACGGATCCGGATAGGTGCGCAGCCTGGCGACCTGGCCCATCGGTGCACGGGTGCCCTCGGGTGCCACCACGTTCGTCGACCGCCGGCGCGTCATCTCCATTGTGACGAGTGGATAGCCATAGACGTAGGCATCGATGGCCGTCTCGACCGCCGCCTTTTCCTTGGCTGCGGCTGCGTCCGCGGCGGCGTCGGCTTTGGGCGCCGGAGGAGGGGGCGGCTTCTGCTCGCCGCATGCGGCGAGGCCGAGCGCAACTGCCGCGAGCAGCGGCAGCCATGTCCTGGACGTCAAACGTGACGGATGCATTACAGATCTCCCTAAGAGGAAAGCGGAGTCGTGCTTGGGAACTCAGCGACGGTTACTGACCCGCGAATGCCGCGGCATTCTAGACCTGCTTCCTACCCGATATCCAGCGCAGGCCCTCTCTACTCGAGTCGGATGCCGGCGTCGCGGATGACGTCGGCCCACCGCTTGAGCTCGGCCTTCACGACTTTGTCGAGCTCTTCCGGTGTGCTACCTACCGAGTCGGCCCCCTGCTCGAGGAGCTTCTGCTTCACGTCCGGGAGGTGTACGACGCGTGTTGCCTCCTTCTGCACCCTGGCAACGATCGCCGGCGGCGTCCGCGCCGGCGCGAACATCGCGTACCAGGAATCCACTTCATAGTCGGGTAGGCCGAGCTCCTCAGCCACGGTCGGCACGTCGGGCGCGGCTGCGGTGCGCTTCAGCGTCGTGACCGCCAGCGGACGCAGCTTCCCGGCGCGCACCTGCCCGAGCGCCGCCGGCGCGCTGACAATGATGAACGGGACCTGACCCGAGATTCCGTCGACGACGGCAGGTCCGCCGCCCTTGTAGGGCACGTGCACCATGTGGATCCCGGTCCTGAGCTTCAGCAACTCGCCGGCGATATGGGAGGGCGTGCCGTTGCCGACCGACGCATAGGCGTACTTGCCGGGGTCCTTCTTCGCCGCCGCAACCATGCCGCGAAGCGTCGCCGCAGGGGCGTTCGGGTTCGCAGCGATGAGCTGGGGCACGCTTACGATCAGTGACACCGGGACGAAATCGCGCTCGACGTCGTAGGCGAGCTTGTAGAGGAGCGGATTGATCGTGTGCGAGGAAAGCGTGAACAGGAACGTGTAGCCGTCGGGTGCGCTCTTCGCCGCCGCTTCCGTGCCGACTGCGCCGCCCGCGCCACCGCGGTTTTCGATGACGATCGGCTGGCCGAGGCCTTCCGCGAGCCGCTGCTGGACGATGCGCGCGAGGATGTCGGTGCCACCGCCCGGCGGATAGGGCACGATCAAGCGGATCGGCTTCGACGGGTAGTCCTGCGCTGGCGCAGACGCGGCGAGGCAGAGCGCTGCGGTCAGACCGAGCGCGACGGCAACGACGGTGGCTCGTGGCATGGTCTTCCCTCCCTTATAGGATCCGCTCGCCGAATTTCTTCAGCGCCGCTTCCGACAGCATAAGCCCCAATCCGGGTTGCTCCTTGAGCTTCAGTCGCCCGTTGGCGATCTTCGGCGGGTCCTCGAACAGCTCGGCCTGGAGCGGGTCGCGCTCCGGGTCGGTGAACGACTCGACGATGACGCCGGCGGGACTCCCGGCGACGATGTGGGCATGGATGAAGCAGTCGTGGTGCGGTGCGACCTGCACGCTGTTCAGCTCGCACAGCGCGGCGAGCTTCCGCCCTTCCGTGAAGCCGCCCATCATCGTGCAGTCGAACTGCAGGATC
>JBEVJQ010000504.1:0-4107 GCA_040510055.1 Burkholderiaceae bacterium
ACACCGCGGACGTCAGCGTCCCGCTGAGGGTCACCGGGCAGTTCGATTCGGTCCGACAGATCGAGGAGTTGCGCCTCAACGTCGGCGGGCGGGTGATCCGCCTCGGCGACATCGCCCGCGTCTGGCGCGGCTACGTCGATCCGCCGGTCTACACGATGCGCGTCGGCGGCAAGGAGGCGATCGGCCTCGGCGTGGCGATGACCCGCAAGGGAGACGTGCTCGAACTCGGCCGCAATCTCGAGGCCACGATGGCCCGGTTGCAGGCCGACACGCCGGTCGGCATCGAATTCACCAAGGTCTCGGATCAGCCGCGGATCGTCGATGATGCCGTCGGCGTGTTCATCCGCTCGTTGTTCGAGGCCGTGGCGATCGTGTTGCTCGTCAGTTTCGTGAGCCTGGGGATGCGCGCCGGCCTGGTGGTCGGGCTCGTGATCCCGCTGGTGCTTGCGGCCACGTTCTTCGGCATGCGCCTCGCCGGCATCGACCTGCACCGGGTCTCGACCGGCGCACTGGTAATCGCCCTCGGCCTGCTGGTCGACGACGCGATGATCGCGGTCGAGATGATGGCGCGCAAGATCGAGGAAGGGCACAGCCGGTTTGTCGCTGCGACTTACGCCTACACCAACACCGCGTTCCCGATGCTGACCGGCACGCTGATCACGGCTGCCGGCTTCGTGCCGATCGCCACGGCCCGATCGACCACCGGCGAGTACACGTTCGCGATCTTCGCCGTCGTGACGCTGGCCCTGCTGATCTCGTGGTTCGCGGCGGTGCTGGCGGCACCGTTCATCGGCAACTACCTGCTCAAGGTCGAGCCGCACCGGCCGCACGACCTGTTCGACACCCGGTTCTACCGCGCGCTGCGCGCCTTGATCGCCTGGTGCATGCGCCATCGCTGGCTGATTATCGCTGCCACGATCGCGCTGTTCGCCCTCGGCCTGGTCGGGATGAGCGCGACCGAGAAGCAGTTCTTCCCGTCGTCGAACCGCGCCGAGATCCTGGTCGAGATGTGGCTGCCCGACGGCGCCAGCCACGCCGCGACCGAGCGCGAGGCCAGGCGGCTCGAGGCGACGCTGGCCGGCGACCCGGACGTGAACGCGTTCGTCGCCTATGTCGGCAACGGCTCGCCGCGCTACTACCTCTCGCTCGACCAGCAACTGTTCCGGCCGAACTTCGCGCAGTTCGTGATCCTGACCAAAGATGTCGACGGTCGCGAGCGCGCGCTCGGGCGGCTGCAGGCAACGCTTGGCGAGCAGTTCCCCGGCATCCGCAGCCGGGCGTTCCGCACGCCCCTGGGCCCACCAGTCGCGTATCCGATCCAGTTCCGCGTCCTCGGGCCGGATCCGCGGCAATTGAAGCGGATCGGCGCCGAACTCGAGGAGATCGTCCGGCGCAACCGCGACACGATCGACGCCCATTCCGACTGGGGGCAGATGTCGCCTGCGGTGCGGATCCGGATCGACCAGGACAAGGCGCGCGCGATCGGCCTGAGCAGCGCCCAGGTCAGCCGCTTCCTCGGCGGAGCGATCACCGGCGCCACCCTCGGCACGCTGCGCGAGGCGGACCTGCTGATCGACGTCGTGTTTCGCGCCCCGGGCGACGAGCGTACCCGGTTGTCGAACCTCGCCAACCTCTCGCTGCAGACCGCCGGGGGGCAGGCGGTCCCGCTGTCGCAGGTCGCGCAGATCGACGAGGTGATGGAAGAGCCGATCATCTGGCGCCGCAGCCGGATGCCGACGCTGACGGTGCGCGCCGACCTGGTCGACGGCCTCCAGGCTCCCGACGTCTCGGGCCGGATTCAGCCCGAGGTCGACGAACTGGCGAAGCGGCTGCCGCCCGGCTATCGGGTCGAGACCGGCGGTCCGACCGAGGAGAACGCCAACGCCCAGCAATCGATCGCTGCCGGCATGCCGATGATGCTGGCGATCGTGCTCGGCCTGTTGATGTGCCAGTTGCGCAGCTTCTCGCTGACGACGATGGTGCTGGCGACGGCACCGCTGGGACTGATCGGCGTGGCCGGCGCGCTGCTCCTGTTCGAGCGGCCATTCGGCTTCGTCGCGATGCTCGGGGCGATCGCGCTCGGCGGCATGATCATGCGCAACACCGTGATCCTGGTCGACCAGATCCGCCACGATCTCGAGGCGGGTCACACGCCGTGGGAGGCGGTCCGCGAATCGACGGTGCGCCGGTTCCGTCCGATCCTGCTGACGGCCGCGGCGGCGATGTTCGCGATGATTCCGTTGTCGCGCGACGTGCTTTGGGGTCCGATGGCGTTCGCCATCATGGGCGGGTTGCTCGTGGCGACGGTGCTGACGATCCTGTTCGTGCCGGCGCTCTACGTTGCCTGGTTCAGGATCCGCGCGCCGCAGGCCTGAAGTGGCGATCGCCGCTGGCACGGGAGGGCCAATAAGCCATCGGCTAGAATCGAGGCGAAGGCAGGCGCGCCGATCGCGGAGCCGGCCGGGCGGCTGTGGCGGAAATGGTAGACGCACCAGGTTTAGGTCCTGGCGCCGCGAGGCGTGAAGGTTCGAGTCCTTTCGGCCGCACCAGCTGACGTGTTGCCTGGCCCTGTGGGCAAGGCCCGATGGCTGCGGCCGTGATCGCCTCGACCCATGCCCGCGGATTTCCGCGATGACGAACAACCACCACTACCGAACCCGGATCGCCGGCGCGATCGATGCGCCAGCGACATTACGGATGAATGACAGTCATGCCCTCGCAACTTGAAACCCTTGGCGGCCTGGAACGACGGCTGACGCTGACGATCTCGCCTCAGGATATCGACACCAAGATCCAGGAGCGGCTGCGCTCGCTCGCCCGCACCGTCCGCATGCCGGGATTCCGCCCGGGCAAGGTGCCGCTGAAGATGGTGGCCCGGTCGTACGGACCGCAGGTCCAGGCGGAGATCCTCGGCGACGCCGTCGACGCCGCCTTCAAGTCGGCGATCGACGAGCACAAGCTGCGGGTGGCCGGCCAGCCGCGAATCGAGGCTGGCGCACCTGCCGCCGCGGCGGCCTTGGCCGGGGCCGCAGCGGCCACTGCGCCGGGTCCGGACGCAGTGACCGCGCCATCCGCTGCCGAGGCGGCGGCGACCGGCAGCGTTGGCGAGGCGCCAGCCGATGGCGACAGCTCGGCATCGGCCGGCGAGGGCGCTGACGCGGATGCCGCGGCCGGCCCCAGTGCCGCTGGCGGCGCCGGTGCCGCTGCCGGTGGCAGTGCCCCAGGGGCGGCCGGGACCAATGCCGGCGGCACGATTCCACCCGGCTTCACCGCGACCTTCGAGGTCTATCCTGAAGTGGCGCTCAAGGATCCGGCGCAGGTCAAAGTCGACCGATTCGCCGCCGACATCGGCGATCCCGAACTCGAGCGCACGCTCGACATGCTGCGCAAGCAGCGGACCACGTACAGCCCGATCGAACGCTCGGCCGCCAACGGCGACCGGTTGACGATCGACTTCACCGGTCGGCTCGACGGCGAGGTGTTCGAGGGCGGCTCCGGCAATGATTTCGCGTTCGTGCTGGGCGAAGGTCGGATGCTGCCGGGGTTCGAGCAGGCGCTCGTCGGCGCCGGGCCGAATCAGTCGCTGACCTTTCCGCTGACCTTTCCCGATGACTACGGCAACAAGGGCCTGGCCGGCAAGACCGTGAGCTTCGAGGCGACCGTGAAGAAGGTCGAGGCGCCCGCGGTGCCGGAACTGGACGAGGAGTTCGCCCGCACGATGGGCGTTGCCGACGGCGACGTCGCCAAGTTCCGCGCCGACGTCCGCGCCAATCTCGAGCGCGAGGTCGCGCAGCGGATTCGCGCCCGCACCAAGTCGTCGGCGATGGACGCGATCGCCGGCTTGGCCGACATCGAGGTCCCGAAGGCGCTGATGGCGCAGGAAAGCGAAGTATTGGCCGAGCGGATGAAAGCCGACCTGAAGGCGCGCGGCGTCGATGTCGCGAAGATTCCCGTTCCCGCCGAGGCGTTCAAGGAGCCGGCCGAGAAGCGCGTGCGGTTGGGCCTGATCGTCGGCGAGATCGTTCGTGCCAACCAGTTGCAGGCCAAGCCCGACCAGATGCGCAGACAGATCGAGGACCTGGCCAAGACCTATGAGAATCCTGGCGA
>JBEVJQ010000505.1:0-8200 GCA_040510055.1 Burkholderiaceae bacterium
GAACGTACTTCGTCCGCTACGTCGATCTCGATCGCCGCGACCCGCGTCAGGGGCCGTTGTCGCGGTTGTTCTCCGGCGAACGCAAAGACCTGGCGGGCCAGCGCTACCAGATCCGGGTCGAGGGCGGCGGCACCACCGCCAGGGCCTCGCGCGTCTCCGTCCGCAGCGATGTCGGCGAGGCGCCGACGACCGACGCCGATGTGCGCATCGCCAACCGGATCGTGGCTCTGCTCCATGAACGGATGCGCTGAGCGGCCGGCGCGGCGCTGAACGGTGCGGTTCGCGAGTCTCGGCAGCGGCAGCCAGGGCAACGGCCTGGTCGTTTGCCTGCCCGGTCGTGCGCCGCCCGGGGTGCCGACCCGCTTCGTCCTGATCGACTGCGGCTTCAACCGGCGCGAGGCGGTCCGCCGCCTGGCGCTATTGGGCCTGTCGCTCGAAGGACTGGTGGCCGTGCTGGTCACCCATGAGCACAGCGACCACATCACTGGGGTGTTTCGCGTCGCCGATGCCGCATCCGCGCCCGTCTACCTGACCCACGGGACGATGATGGCGGCGCGCGATGTCGGCGGCTTCGACGCCTCGCGCTGCCGGATTCTCGTTCCCGATCGCCCGGTCGCAGTCGGTGACCTCAGCCTGCTACCGTTCGCGGTGCCGCACGACGCCCGCGAACCGGTGCAGTACGTGATCGACGACGGGCACGGACGCCTCGGGCTGCTGACCGACGTCGGACGGTCGACGCCGCACCTGATCGAACGGCTGGGCGGCGTACAGACCCTCGTCCTCGAATGCAATCACGACCGGGCCCTGCTGGCCAACGGCGGCTATCCGCCGAGCCTCAAGCGCCGCGTCGGCGGCGATTTCGGTCACCTGGCCAATGATGCTGCGGCTCGGATCCTCGCCGCCATCGACCAGCGCCGCCTGCGGCGCGTCGTGGCCGCCCACCTGAGCCAGCAGAACAACCGGCCGGAACTGGCGCGCGCGGCGCTCGCGGCTGTCCTCGGTTGCGTGCCCGACGATGTGGCCGTGGCCGACCAGGCGCAGGGGTTCGCTTGGCAGACGGCCTGAGACGGCCGCTACTGGTTCTGGTTCTTCTTCGCTGCTTCCTTGGCCTGCTCGACGGCACGTTCGGCCGCTGCCTTGGCTTCTTCGTCCGCCGGCTTCGAGCTGCTGTCCGAGGCACTCTCGGCCGCGCTTCCGGCGCGATCGCTGGCACCGCTGACGGCGTTGGATCCAGCCGTGCCGGCATCCTTGGTGGCCTCGCCGGCCCTGCCGGCTGCGTCCTTGGTGGCGTCCGTGGCCCTGCCGGATGCATCCTTGGTGGCCTCGACGGCCCTGCCGGATGCGTCCTTGGTCGCCTCGACGGCCCTTCCGGCTGCGTCCTTGCCCGACTCGACGGCCTTGCTGGTCGCTTCCTTGGCTGCCTCGACGGCTCGGGCGGCGGCGTCCCTGGCCGATTCCATCGCCTTGGACCCCGTCTCCTTGGCGGCCTCGCCAGCCTTGACCGCCGCGTCCTTGGCGGCATCGACGGCCTTGCCGGCCGCATCGCGAGCCGCATCCGTTGCCGACTGCCCCGCCGGTGGCGCCGCCGGGGGCGGCTCGGATTTCTGCCCGCAGGCGACCACGGCTGCAGCGAAGGCGGCAACCAGGAACCCTTTCATGCTCATCTCGACCTCGAACTCCACGCGACACGGCAGCCGGACGCTGCATCGACCGCCGAAGGTCATGGTAGCACCGGGTCTGCGCCTTCCCCGGGCGCAGGGGACGCGGGGTGCGGGAATCGCGCGGCGGGGCGGGGGCTGGGGGACGAAGCGCTGGGACGGGGCGCTGGGACGGGGCGCTGGAACGGGGCGCTGGAACGGGCGCTGGAACGGGGCGCCGGCCGCGGGATCAGAGACCGAGCGTCGTCGGCGGCAGTTCCGTCCCGCACTCGTCCCAGAGCGCGGCAAACTTCCGTCGCCACTGCTCGGCCGAAATCGGCGACGCCAGTTCGAGCCGACCGCGCCAGGCCTCGGGCGACGCCCGGCGCAGCACATGGCTGGTATCGCCGACCAGCAGCCCTTCGGTAACCGGCAACGCCGGGGGCGCAAGCCGGACCACGACCCGGTCGGAGAACCGGCGCCGCAGGGCGATCAGTCGCGGTGCGTCGCGTTCCAGGTAGTCGCTGCACTGGACGACGATCTGCAGCGACGCCCCCGCGGACAACAGCACGCGCTCGAGCGCGGCGATCGCCGCCGGCGCCTCCAGCGCCCAGTCCGAGAGGTCGCGGTCGACGAGCCGGAGCGATTGTCGCGTGCGCTCGATCAATTCGACCGTCGCGCAGTGGAACTCGCTGCGCCAGTTGACGACACGCGATTCAGTCGCTTGCATGAACGATCCATCCTGCGGCCAACCACTCGGCCAGTGTCGCTGCCAGCCAGCGATGGCGCAGAGCCCGGTCCAGATCGGCGGCGGTCAGGCGCCGACGGTCGGCCAGGCGCCGCAACCATCGGCCGGCAGCCGCCGGCGGCCGCACTGCCTCGCCGTTGATGAAGATCCACGGTCCCCGATAGAGGAGCCGGGTGCGCCGATCAACGGCCAGGCCGTGAGCCCCGCCGTGCTCGAGCTGCCGGCTGGGGTCGGCCTCGAACCAGCCCCTCGGCTTCGGCTCGGTCAGCATCCGGCCCAGCGCCCGTTCGATCACGTCGGCAGAGGGGCGCCATCTGTGTTGCCAGTCGATCAGCGCCGCGGCGAGCGACTCGGGAATCGCGGCCGGGCAGTCGGTGGCGCCCGCGGCGGCATCGCGAAACGGCCGTGTCCGGCGCGCGGCGCCCGTCTCGTCGTCGTCGAGGGCGGCCTGGATCGCCTCGAGCCATTGCGCCGGCGTCGGCGATCGGAAACCGATCGACGCGGTCAGGCACGAACCGACGGCGACGCCGTCGTGGCCCCACCCCGGCGGCAGGTACAGCATGTCGCCCGGTTCCAGCAGCCATGTATCCGTCGGTTCGAACGTGGCGAGGTGGTGGAGCGGGTCGTCAGTTCCCGCTGCGATAGCGGACGGCGCCCGCCGCGCCGGGCGGCGGCCGGTCGGCGGCGCGATCGACCATCGCCGCTTGCCGGCGAGCTGCAGCAGGAACACGTCGTACGAATCGGCATGCGGGCCGACTCCACCGCCATCGGTCGCGAAGCTCACCATCAGGTCGTCGAGCCGGGCATCGGAAACGAAGCGGAAGCGGTCGAGCAAGCGGCGGCCGCGGTCGAGGTGCAGGTCCAGCCCCTGGACGAGCAGCGTCCAGCGGTCAGCAGACAGTGGCGGCAGGCGGGCTACGGGCCCATGTCGCAACGTCCAGTGGTCGATGGTGCGTGCGCCTGGGCGGGGCCGATGGCCGGGGGCCGTCACCAGCCTGCTGTCGACATCGTCGCTGGCCGCGAGCTGTCGCAGCAGCCGGAGGTCGATCGAGGCCTCGGCCGTGGGGGCCGTGTCGATCCTCTCCGCCGCGTTCGTCGCACCCCCCGCGCTCGCCGCGCTCGCCGCGTATGCCACGTTCGCCGCGTACGGCGCGCTCGCAGGGCCGGGGGGGCCGCGCGTCGCCTCCGATGGATCGAGCGCCGCGCGCACCAGCAGCGGCCGCCGCTGCCAATGCCGCCGCATGAATCCGTCGGCCGAGAGCCCACCGAGGAGCGCGAGCCGGGGCCGATCGGCGCCGGCGGGCGAAGCGGCAGCGGTCACGCGGTCATGCCGTCTGCGACGAGACCCGGAACGGGCCGTCGGGCGCGTCGGTGCCGGCTGGATCCCATTCAATTCGCAGCCACGACGAAACGAATGGCGATCCGAAGCACTCGACCTGCTGCAGATGCGGAAGGCCGAGCGCGGCCAGCGGCCGGCCCATCCGGAACAGGTGGGTGTCGCCGTGCAGCAGCAGTAGCGGTCGGCGAAAGCGATTGGCCGCCTGGGCGATCAGTTCGCGCATCCGCCGATAGCCGTCGTCGCGCGCGCGGTCGAAGCGCAGGTTGGCGTGCATCGCGATCACGAACGCGGCAGCATCGTCGCGTTCGGCACGTTCGATGCAATCGAACAGCCAGCGGGCGTTGGCCTGCTGGCGCGCGGCCCAGGAGTCGAATGCCAGCCGGCGATTGCGCCCCGATTGTCCATCGAGGCCGTCATTGCTGCCGACCACGTGCAGCGAGCAGAAATGCACGGCGCCGACGCGCCAGCGCAGGTTTTCGGGCAGCCGCGGGTCGGCGGCCCTGGCCTCGTCGTCCGTGCGCGCCTGGCGCACCACCGCGAGCGGGGCGCGGCCGAGGCTGCGGTCGGCGCCGAACGCGTGGTCGCGCAGCCACCGCAATCGACCTTCGGGGCCAAGCGTCGCGTTCCAGTCATTGCCTCGCGGGTCGCGGCAGTCGGCCCAGTCGTTATCGCCGGGAACGTAGACCAGCGGCAACGGTGCCCGATCGAGCATCGCCAACCGATGGCCGAGCATCTCGTCGCTGCAACTTTCGCGTCGCGCCTTGAGGTCTCCAACGTGCAGCACGAATGCCAGTTCTGCGGCCGGCAACCCGGCGAGCAGCCGCTCGAGGATGCCTTCTTCGAGCGGGCCATACGGTATGTCGCCGATGAAGGCGAACGAGAACGACCCGTCGGCGGCGGCAGCGGCATCGGTGGCGGCAGCGGGCAGCCCGACGGTCGCTGCCAACGGCCGCAGCACCAGTGTCGCGATTGCCCGGCGGCGCCCGGCAAGGCCCGCGTCCGCGGGAAGGTCGGCTGCGTGGCGCCCGCGGGTCGCAGGCGCGGGGCGGCGCGTCACGCTCGATCCAGCCGCTGCCGCCAGGTGCGCAACAGTTCATGGGCCTGGCGCGGGGTCAGGTCGTCGATGTCGACCGCCGCGAGGTCGTCGGCGATCGCCGTTGCAGCGAGCACTGCCGCCGAAGCCGCTGCCGGCGCCGCCTCCGCTGGATCGGAGTCGCTGGCCGCGGGCTCATCGTCGCTGCTATCCGAACCCGAAGTCGGATGCGGGTCGTCGAACAGATCGCGCTGCGGCTGCGACGCGGCCGATTGGCGCTCGAGCCGCTCGAGCGTCGCGCCGGCCCGTCGCAGCAGCGGTGCCGGCAGCCCCGCGAGCCGCGCCACCTGCAGGCCATAGCTGCGACTCGCCGGTCCGTCGCGGACCTCGTGCAGGAACACGATCCCGCCGCGGTACTCGACGGCCGCGAGGTGCAGGTTGACGACACCGGCCAATTGGGTGGCGAGCCGGGTCAGCTCGAAGTAGTGGGTGGCGAACAGCGTCATCGCTCGATTGCGTTCGATCAGATGGCAGGCGATCGCATGCGCCAGCGCGAGGCCGTCGAACGTCGAGGTCCCGCGGCCGATCTCGTCCATGAGCACCAGCGAACGATCGGTGGCGCGATTGAGGATCACGGCCGCCTCGGTCATCTCGACCATGAATGTCGAGCGCCCGCCGGCGAGATCGTCCGACGCGCCGATCCGGGTGAAGATGCGGTCGATCGGGCCCACCTCGCAGCGGTCGGCCGGGACGAAGCTGCCGCACCAGGCGAGGATCGCCGTCAGCGCGACCTGGCGCATGTAGGTCGACTTGCCGCCCATGTTTGGGCCGGTGATCAGCAACAGTCGACGGTCGTCGCCGAGGCGACAATTGTTGGCGACGAATTGCTCGACCCTTTCCTCGACGACGGGATGGCGACCGCCATCGATCCGTATGCCAGGGGTCGCGACCAATCGCGGCCGGGTCCAGTTCGACTGGCTCGCGACCGTTGCCAGCGCGACGCAGCAATCGAGTTCGGCCAGCGCGCCGGCTAGCGCGAGCAGAGCCGGAACCGACGGACGCAGAGTCTCAAGCAGTGCCGCGTACAACGACTTCTCGAGCGCCAGCGCCCGCTCGCGCGCGGCCAGTGCCTTCGACTCGAACGCCTGCAGTTCGGCCGTCGTATAGCGTTCGGCGTTCTTCAGCGTCTGTCGACGGCGGTAGTCGGCCGGCACCTTGTCGCCATGGCTGCGGCCGATCTCGATGTAGTAGCCGTGGACACCGGTATAGCCGACCCGGAGCGTGGCGATCCCGGTGCGCGCCCGTTCGGTCAGCTCGAGCTGACCGAGGAATGTGTCGCCGCCGCCATCGATCGTCCGCCACTCGTCGAGCGTTGCATCGTGGCCGGCACGGATCACGCCGCCGTCGCGCACCAGTACCGGGGGTTCATCGACCAGCGTCGCCGTGATCCGTCCGGCGCCCGCCGCATCGACAGTCGCCACCGCGCGCCAGCGCGCGGCCAGCGCCGGCCGTGCCCGCGCCTCGATGACGTCGAGCGCCCGCGCCAGTCGCGGCAGGCTGTCGGCCAGCGCCACCAGTTCGCGCGGGCGGGCGCTATCGAGCGCGATCCGGGTCGCGATCCGCTCGATGTCGGCGCAACCGTCGAGCACGCGGCGGACCTCGGGGACCAGGCGCTCGTCGATCAGGGTCGCAATGCCGTCCTGGCGGGCGATCGCCGACTCCGCCTCCTGCAGCGGAGCGGCCAGCCACCGGCGCAGCATCCGGGCACCGGCGGCCGTCGCGCACCGGTCGAGACGACCCAGCAGCGATGCGCCGCGCTCGTCGGCCAACGGTCGCAACAGCTCGAGATTGCGCCGCGCGACCGGATCGATCTCGATCAGCCGGTCGCGCCGGATCCGTTCGACCGGTTGCAGATGCGTGAACGGCCGCCCAAGGGTCTGGCGCAGGTACTCGAGCAGGGCACCGAACGCGGCCGTGGCCGCCGGCTCGTCGTCGAGTTCGAGCGAACCGAGTCCGTGCAGGCCGTAGGCTTCGCGCAGCAGCCGATCGCCACGCGCCGGATCGAACTGCCAGTCGGGCCGTTCGATGACCGGCACCCCCGCCGGCAGCGCATCACCGACGCCGGGCCGTCGCGCTGCGGTTTCGGGCAGCAGGATCTCGGCCGGGCCTAGCCGCTCGACCTCTGCGGCCAGTTCGTCCTCGGCGATGGTGGTGAAACCGCCGCGGCCGCTCGCCGCCACGATCCAGGCGAGCGCGAGCCGCCGCGGCGCGGCGGGCGAACCGCGCCCGCCGCCGGTGGCGGCAGCGGAATCGGTGCGCACATGGCCGCGTGCAGTCGTTTCGTCCTTTGCCCCGATCTCGCTTTGCGCCGCGGTCTCGCTTTGCGCCGCAGTCGCGCCTGGCGCCGCGGTCGCGCCGCGCGCTGCCCTGTCATGGCGGGCTACGATCGCGAGCAGCGGCCGGTCCTCGCGTGCCGGCAGCAGCGGGTCGTCGGTCAGCGTGCCTGGCGTCACGACCCTGACGACCTTGCGATCGACCGGCCCCTTGGAAGTCGCCGGATCGCCGATCTGCTCGCAGATTGCCACCGACTCGCCGCGCGCAACCAGGCGCGCCAGGTATTGCTCGACCGAATGCACCGGCACTCCGGCCATCGGTATCGGTACGCCCGCCGACGTCCCACGTTTCGTCAGCGTGATCGACAGCAGCGCCGCGGCGCGCTCGGCATCGCCATGGAACAGTTCGTAGAAATCGCCCATCCGATAGAACAGCAGCGTCGACGGATGCTCGGCCTTGATCCGCAGGTACTGCTGCATCATCGGGGTGTGAACGCTTTCCGCCGCGTTGGCAAGCGGTTGATGTGGCGCAGTGTTTCCTTGCAAGTGCTTGTCCTGTAACGAGTTCCGGTACCGTCGGCTTCCTTTGCGCCCACCAAGCCGCCTCGACCGCACCGCAGCACACCTCGCCATGTAGGGTAGTTCTTGAGCCGGCTGGTACTCGATCCGCAGGCTGCCAAGGCTCTCGAAACGGGCGAGTATCTTACGTTGGCGCAAGCCCGCGGCCTCCGCCCGGTCGGCCGTTCCTCTCGGCGCACCTCGACCCTCCCTAGATCTACCGATGCAAGTCGCCAGCAGACGGCGCCATGTGCCCGGATTCGCTGGGACATTGGCCGGCGATGTCGCTGCTGCGGGCGGGTGCCGAATGGGAACGCCTGCGCATGCTGCGCGATGCAGATCAGGACATTGCCGCTCAGCCGCCGCGCCCAGCGGGTTGCGGTAGCAGCGCAGGAAGGAGCGCCGGGCGCATGTCGCGGCGGCGCCGACCGTGCGGCAGGTATGCGACAGCTTCCTGGACTCGTACGAAACGCCCACCGGCTCGATCTGCGCCTGACGATCCTGGATTCAGTCCCGTTCGGACCGGAGCAGGTGCTCGAAATCGAGCGCGTC
>JBEVJQ010000506.1:0-7941 GCA_040510055.1 Burkholderiaceae bacterium
CGCCGATCGTCGCGAACAGGTTCGCCTTACCCGGTTCGCCGTGCTGGACGAACGATTCGACCCCCAGCGTCGCGAGCTGGCCCGCGACCCAGTCGATCAGCTCGCGGTTGCTGCGCGAACTGGTCGTGTCGAAGGCGACGAGGCGGTCGAGCCAGGCCACGGTTTCGATCAGGCGGTGGCTGTCGCTCGACGTCCGGGTTGCCGGGTCCGCTGCGAGCAGCGCGCCCCAGTCCCGCTCGGTGACGGTGTTCAACGTCGGTCTCCGGGTGCAATGATCTCTGGCGCCGATGCTGCCGAATGCGGTTGCGGCGCGGTCGACTCCGACGCCGGTGCGGTCGAATCCGAAGCCTGCACCGGCGCGCCATCC
This sequence comes from Burkholderiaceae bacterium, assembly GCA_040510055.1. Classification (GTDB taxonomy): domain Bacteria; phylum Pseudomonadota; class Gammaproteobacteria; order Burkholderiales; family Burkholderiaceae_E; genus Lautropia. The sequence goes on from JBEVJQ010000506.1 coordinate 368, forward strand.
GGTTGCCGGGTCGAAGCATCCGCCGGCATCGCATCCTCCTTCGCCAGGTTCGACGGCGCGGCCGTGGCAGCGAGCGCGGGCCGGGCCGCGGCGTCGGGGCGGCCCGGGGCGTCGGTCGAGGCAGCTGCGTCCCCCCGTGGTGCAATGTCGGCAACCGGGCCGATCGCCTTTGCGACGCTCGCGGGCCGCTCGCGCGGCAAGCTGATTTCGGCGATCAGCCCGGTGCGTCCGGTGGCGTTGCGCAAGCGGAGGTCGCCACCATGCCAGCGGGCGATATTGCGCGAGATCGCCAGCCCGATGCCGGTACCCCCGCTGCTGCGGTTGCGCGACGGCTCCAATCGGACGAATGGCTCGAGGACGCGCTCGAGGTCTCCTTCGTCGATGCCGGGACCGTTGTCACGCACCGAGATCAGCATCAGCGATGGACTGTCGGTCAGCTCGATGTGCGCACGGCCGCCATAGCGGATCGCGTTGGACACCAGATTGTTGATGCAACGGCGCAGCATCGACGGCTCGGTCGCGTAGACGGCGCGCGACGTACCCGAGAACGTCACCAGGTGACCGGTATCGGTCCAGTCGTTGGTGATGCTCTCGAGCAGCGCCGCAACGTCGACCGGCTGGCGCTCGGACTGGCGTCCCAGTTCGGCGAACAAGTCGAGCGACGAGCCGACCAGTTCCTCCATCTCGGTCAGGTCGTGGACGAACTTGCTGCGCTGTGCCTCGGGGAGCATCTCGGCGCGCAGCCGCATCCGGGTGATCGGGGTGCGCAGATCGTGCGAGATTGCCGCCAGCAGGCTCGAGCGTTCGATCATGTAGCGCCGGATCCGCTCCTGCGTCTCGTTGAAGCTGCGGATCACGCGCTGCAGTTCCACCGGGCCGCTCTCGGGGATCTGCGGCGAGCCGGCGCCAGGACCGGAGCCGGTCGGGTTGTCGCCGATGTGCGTCACGGCGCGATCGAGCTGACGCAGCGGACTGGTCATCATCCGGACGACGAACGCGGCCAGGGCGAAGACGATCGCCATCCACATCAGCAGCTTCGGGATCAACGCCTCGAGCTGCGACAACGGCTCCTGCGGCATCCGGACGAAGAACGCGGCGGTCGAGCCGTCCTCGAGCTCGATCTGCGTGACCACCGAGAACGTCGCTGGCAACAGGAAGTAGAAGCGGCGCGCGAGCCACTGTTCGAATGCGTTGGCGCTCGGGGGTGCAACCTCGTCGGGCGACTCGGCGCGCGGCGCGCGCGTGATCTCGACCCGGTTGAGCAGCGCCGGCGTCATCTGGTCGCGGATCGACGCCGAGAAATTCTGTTCGTACTCGTCGAGTTCGACCAGCCCGCCCTCGATCTCGATCGGCCGCGAGGTCAGTTCGATCCGGAAGTCCCGGCCGCCCAGTTCCTGGATGACGACGCCACGCTCGTCCTTCGGCAGACGATTGAGCAGTTGCGCGGTACGTCCGATCCGCTGAGCCATCTGGTCGGCGTTGAGTCGGTACAGGGAACTGCCGCGATCGAAGAAATTGACCACGAACGCGGCGGCCTGCGACAACAGCAGGAACCCGCCCAGCAGGAATACCGTGCGCCCGAACAGGGTCCGGGGCAGCCGCATGGTCAGTCGGCCCGCTCGACCTGCGCCGCGAGAATGTAGCCTTCGTTGCGCACGGTCTTGATGATCCGCGGCTCGCGCGCGTCATCGTTGAGCCGGTTGCGAAGTCGGCTGATCTGCACGTCGATACTGCGGTCGAACGGCGTCGCCTCGCGTCCGAGTGTCAGGTCCATCAGCTGGTTCCGGTCGAGGACGCGATTCGGATGCTCGACCAGCACCGCCAGCAACCGGTACTCGGCGCCGGACAACGAGACGATCACGCCGTCGGGGCCGATCAGGTGGCGGGCACCCGAATCGAGCGTCCAGCCGGCGAACTTGACCCGCTGCGCACCGCCGAGGGTCGGCGGCATGCTGCGCGTGCGGCGCAGCACGCCCTTGATCCGGGCCAGCAGTTCACGCGGGCTGAACGGCTTGCCCATGTAGTCGTCGGCACCCATCTCGATGCCGATGATCCGGTCGACCTCCTCGGCGCGGGCCGTCAGCATGATCACCGGCACGTTCGACCGCGAGCGCAACTCGCGACACAACGTGAGTCCGTCCTCGCCGGGCATCATCACGTCGAGCACGATGATGTCGGGCTTGGTGCCGTCGAGCACCTCGCGCATCTCCCGGGCGTCGCGCGCTACAGTGACCTTGATCCCGTTCTGCCCCAGGTATTCGGCCAGCAGGTCCCGGATGTCGGCATCGTCGTCCACGACGAGCACGTGATCGGGCATATCGCCGTTGTCCATCGCTCCCAACTCTCCCGCATTCAGGGGCCGGCGGCAGCGCCCGACGGGAACCGTCGCCTGTGTTGCAGACCTGAAACATTGCATGTTCCAGGGATCGCCCCGACCTTTCGATGTTACCCGCAATGCGACAACCGCCCTGCCGTCGGTCCGGTCGCAAGGCTCCCAATAGCAGCCGCGATCTCCCCGTGCCACGATCTCCGACTGTGCCCGGCACGGCATACCATGGTGATCCGTTTCATCACCGGCAGCCGTCGTGTCCGGACGCGCTGGAAGATTTGGACCGGAGGAAGCGATGAGCAGGCATAGCAGGGCATTAATCGCTGCCGGCGCCCGGGTGATCCCGCCGGCGGCCGCAGTGATCGCGGCGATCATGGTGCTGGGTTTCGTGGGTCGCACAGGCCAGGCCCTGGCCCAGCCGAACGCCCGGGTCGACTGCAACCAGTACCAGGGCACCGAGAAAGAGGCCTGTGAGAAAATGATGGCCAAGCGCAGGTAATGGCGGCTTCGACCGCGGCGCGGTCGGCGGCGTCAGAAGGCGTCGACCGGCCAGCAGTACCGGCGCCAAGGGCGTAGCGCGTCGGCTCGGCCGCGCGCCCCGAGGCACCGGCAGGATCCGTGACAGGTGACACCGCGGAGGCGAACAGGTCGTGGTCACCTCGCACAGCCAGGGAGAGCATGCAATATCTCAAACGCTTTGCGGTGACGGGCAGTCTTTGCCCGTCGACCCGCTTCTTCGGCGAACGCGCAGCTAGCGAGGTTCTGCGCCTGTCGCGCCAGTTCGATCGCGTCGTCGTCGCCGGGGTTGGCAGCGGCGTGGTCGCCGATCGCATCCATCGGCTGTGTCCCGATGCCGTCTTCGTCGAGTGCGAAGCCAGGTTTGCCGAACCGTTCGCGCGTCGTCATCCAGCGACCATCGTCGTCCAGGACTGGCTCGAGCGATTGTTCGATCACCAGCCGCAACTGCGCACCCAGCGGCTGTTGCTCGCCTCGTTCATCCCGACTGCCGGGACGTTCTACAGCGACGACCTCGTGCGGATGTTCGTCCAGGTCTGTCGCGCCGGCGGCTCGGTGATCCAGATGCGTTACCTCCCGCACCGGATGAGTGCCCGGTTCTTCGAGGGCCTTACCGATCGCGGTATCGTCAGCGAGCGATTGTTCACGGTTGCGCGCAACTTGCCGCCGGTGTCGATGTTTGCGCTCAAGTCGCGGCTGTCGCCGGTGGCGTTCAGTCACCATCACCTGGCGACCGCACTTCCGGCCCACCCGGTCCCGGCCCATCGCGGTACGGCGCTCGGCACCGCAGCCCACGCCGGGGCCGGTCTCGCTGCGGCAAGTCACCCCGGTGCCGGTCAGGCGGCGCCTCATGGCGCGGCAAGTCACTCTGCGTCGGGTCTCGCGGGGGCTCATGCCCCCCCGGGCCATCCCGCCGCGCACCTCTCGGGTCAATCGGTGACACCGCGCCCGGCCGCAACACACGTCACCCCGCGACCGGGCGCTACCGGCGCGCCGCTGCGCGCTGCGCGTTGATCGTCACCGCGTTGGACGTCGGCTGGCGAGGGTCACCGCGTCGAACGTCGCCGCGGTGAAGGTCGCCACGGTGAATGCCCCCAGGTGGATGTCCGCTCGGTGAACTTCGCCGCGATGAACGTCGCCCTGTGAGCGCCGCCCGGTAAGCGTCACCCAGTCAAGGGAACGCGCCGAGTTTCAGCGGCCTGCCCTCGCGCAGGAGCAGGACCTCGGCGCGACGATTGAGTGCGCGCCCACGGTCGGTGTCGTTGCCGGCGATGAAGTCGTCGGCGGCCACGGCGGCGACTTCGATCCGCGCCGGATCGATCCCGCGGCGGATCAGGATCTGGGTGACGGCATCGGCTCGCAACCGTGCCAGCACCAGGTTCGATGCGCGCGACCCGATGGCATCGGTATGGCCGGTGACGCGGATGCGATCGGCCCGCGGTGCCTCGCGCAGCAACGCCGCGAGCCCGTCGTCGGGCGCCACGATCGCGCGCGAGGCGGTGGCGAAGTAGATCCGAACCAACCCGTGCTCCGGCTGCAGCGCCAAGAGATTCGCAGCCGTGAGCGGCGCAATGCCACCGGCGATGGCCGCGCCAGGGATCGCCGCAGCGCCGGAACCGGCGACCGTCGACGGAACCAGCCCGCTGGAGCCGCCAGACGCTGCTGCCGCACCGACCGCCGCGCCGCCACCTCCGCCCGTTCCTGCGACACCTCCGCCCATTCCTGCGGCGGCACCTCCGCCCATCGGTCCGCCGACCCCGGCCCCGGCACCCCCGCCCCTCGCTCCGCCGGCACCGCCGCCAGCGCCCGACAGCGCACGCTCCATCGCCGCCTGCAGGTGACCGCCGTTCTGCAGCCGGGCCCGCGCGTCGACGAACTCGGGACGATCGGGAAACGGTTGAGCCAGGTCGTGCCGCCGCCTCGGGTTCGGCGAGGCGAAGCTGGCAGCTTCGCCGAGCCGGACGAGGACGCCGGCGTGTAGTCCCGCGGTGGCGACGACGACTCCGGATGCAACGTGCCGCAACGGGCGACCGTCGTGATCGTGGAGCGAGAGCGTCCTCGGGACCGGTTGTGCGAACTCGAGATAGGTGTCGCGCCCGTCGTCGAACACGGCTACCAGCCCGGTCTCTTCGGGCCGATAGCGGACGTAGCGCGGCTCGCGCGCCTGTTCGAGTTCGGCGGGCGACGCATTCGAAGCGGGCGTTTGCGGCTCGGTGCGACCGGCCGGCGCGGTGCCGCAGGCGGCGAGGTCGAGCGTCGCAACGAGGACGATGGCGATGACGGCACGGATGATCCCGCACTCCGAGGCATGGATGACCCCGCACTGCGAGGCATGGATGACCCCGCACTGCGCCAAGACCAGCGACCACGGCCGATTCGCGACCCGTCGCTCCAACCGTCGCGACGGCCGGTCAGGAGTCGGCGCCTCAGTCCGCATACTGTCCGGCGCGCCGGATCAACGCGCCCCAGCGACGGGTCTCGCCGGCGAGCAACCTGGCCAACGCCTGGGGCGTGGCGTCGTCGGCGGCCGGGAGGAAACCGTGCACTCGTTCGACCGTGCGGGTGAATTCGGGGTCGCGCTGCGCGCTGCCGAGCGCGCGCGACAGCCGCTCGACCACCGGCGCCGGCGCGCGACCGGGAACGAACAGTCCGTGCCAGATCGACAGCCGCAGCCCTTCCATTCCCAGGTCGGTGGCTGTCGGCACCTGCGGCAGGTCGACCAGGGGCCGATCGCTGGTGACGGCAAGGGCGCGGACCTGGCCGGCGGCGATCGCGTCGACGGTATTGGTCGTCTGGTCGCACATCAGGTCGACACGGCCCGCGATCAGATCCTTGATGGCCGGGCCGGTCCCCTGGTACGGGATCTGGATCAGGTCGACGCCGAGGGCTTCGGACAGCAGCAGACCGCAGAGGTGTGAAGCGGCGCCGAGGCCTGCGTAGGCAACGAGCCATGCCGCGCGCGGCTGGCGCAGCAGGACGGTGGTCTCGCCGAATGTCCGGCCGGGAAAATCGCGGCGGACGATCAACGTCATCGGCACGTCGACGACTCGTCCGACCGGCGTGAAGTCGCGCTGCGGGTCGTATGGCAGGTTCCGATAGAGGGCCGGCGCAGTCGCCATTCCGACGTGATGGAGTAGCAGCGTGCGTCCGTCATTGCCTGCCTGAACGGCGGCGAGCGCCCCGCGGGTCCCGCCGGCGCCGGCGATGTTCTGCACTGTCACCGGCTCGCCAAGCCCGCGCGCCAGGGGCGGCGCCAACGTCCGGGCGAGCGCGTCGGTCGGCCCGCCGGCGGCGAACGGAACGATCAGGGCAACGCCGTGCCGGCGGTCCGATTGCTCGCCCGCTGGCTTGACCGTGATCGCCGGCTGGCCGATAGGCTGGGTCCGAGCCGGCGGCGCCGCGACCACGAGCGGCAACGCGAGAATCGCCAGCGCGAACCACCGGCGTCGGGCCACGATCCGTCGCGCGCGTGCCGGCCACGAACCACGCATCGGCAAGGCGCGCGATACCGCGGAACCGGCAACACCGCCGCTACGGCCGGCGCGCTCGGAATCGCAGGCGCCGACGGGGGCGAAGCGTGAAGGGGTCGATCCTTGCCGCATGAAAAGCTCGGTGTCCACCGGGTCCGGAAAGGACCAGTAGAACCGAGGACCGCGGACCGGATGTGGGCCCGCGGTCGCCAACGTCGTTTACGTCGGCAATGACGACCAGGTTTAAGCCGTGCAGCCTAGACGCGCGCGAACTATCACTAGACGCGCGCGAACTGTTCGGCCCATCAGCCAAGCATGTCGGCCCAGATGTTGCTCGCCCAAGCGAAGCCGGTCACCGCCTCCATCTTGTTCCGCGACGGGGACAGGCCGCCGGCACCGGAGACCGGGTTCAGCGTCCTCTTGTCGGCGTCGTACTGGTGGACCGAGGCGACGTGGATCACCTCGTCGGCGCTGACGAAGCTGTAGCAGGTATTGGTCAGCACCGGACTCGGATTCGGCTCGCGACCGGCCAGCTGCGCAAGGATCGCCGATGCAGCGACCTTCGCGTGCTGGTTGGCCATGTGCCCCGACTTCGGCATCGCCGGGGCGACCAGGATCGAATCGCCGACGACGAAGATGTCCTTCTGCCCCTTGGCCTGGAATGTCATGTAGTCGATCTCGCACCACCGGGCATTGGCGAGCGCCAACCCGGATTTCGCAGCGATATCGCCGGCGCGCATCGGCGGCAGAACGTTGAGGACGTCGACCTTTTCGGTATCGTTGAACTCGAACACCAGCCGCTTGCCGGCGGCGTCGACGTCGGTCAGCGTATGGTTCGGACGGTAGTCGACGATGCCCGGATAGAGTGTCGCCCAGGCTTCGCGGAATAGCTTCGGCTTGGAAGTCACTTCCTCGTTGGCATCGAATACCAGCACTTTCGACTTCGGCTTTGCCTGCTTGAAGTACGACGCCACCTGGCAGGCCCGCTCGTACGGCCCCGGCGGGCAGCGGTACGGCGCCCGCGGGACGGTGAGCGCATAGACACCGCCATCGCGCATCGCCTCCAACTGGCGGCGCAGCGCCACGGTCTGCGGGCCGGCCTTCCAGGCATGGAGCACGGACTCGCGCGCTGTCGCGTCCTTCAGACCGGGGAGGTTGTCGTAAAGGAAGTCGACGCCCGGCGACAGCACCAGCTTGTCGTAGGGCAGCCGCGAGCCGTCTGCCAAGACCACGGCCTTGCCGGCCTGGTCGATCGAGGT
>JBEVJQ010000507.1:0-6995 GCA_040510055.1 Burkholderiaceae bacterium
CCTCACCGGTGTCGAGATTGACCAGCCCCTGGTAGCGGCCGATCCCGTGCTGGGCATGGACCACCGGATCGCCAGCAGACAGTTCCGACAGGTCGCGGATCAGCTGGTCGACGCGCGTCGCCTGCTCGCGCGCGCCGGCGGTGCGCCGCACGAAAGCCGGGAACAGTTCAGTCTCGGTGACCAGCGCGAACCGTCCGGGGACGGAGAAGCCGGTGCTGATCGGACCATGGCCGAGCCAGGCGTGGGGAGGTAGCGGCGCCCCGATCGCCTCGCCCACCGTGGCCGCGCGATCCGTCGCACCGTCGGCTGCCGCGCGATCCGTCGCACCGTCGGGGGCCGCGCGCCGGGGTCCCGGCTCGCCGCTGTGATCGCCGTCGAGACGTCCGGCGATCGATTGCCAGTCGTCGAAGCGCGGCAGCCGGATCTCGTACTCGGCCAGGAAGTCCTCGAGCGTCTGCAGCCGTCCCGGCGACTCGGCGATCATGATCAACGGTTCGCCGCTCGGCCGCTCGAGCGCCAGGCGCAGCGCCGCCACCGGGTCCTGGTGGCGCCGATTGACCGCGACCGCGGGCGGCCGCGTGTCATCGCCGGCCGATTCGTCTGGCCGGCGGACCGTCGACCGCGTCCAGTCGCGGGCCCTGACGAAGAACTGCTCGGCATCGAGGAACAGTTCGTCCGGTCTCAGTCCCGGTCGTTCCGGGTCGGCACCGAGGAAGCGGAAGCGTTCCTGGGCATCGCGCCGGAACGCGACCAGCGCATCCTGGATCGGGCCGTGCAGGACCAGTTCGGCAGCCTCGGGCAGGTAGTCGAACAGCGTTGCCGGTTGATCGAAGAACAGCGGCAGGTAGTACTCGATCCCGGGACTGGCGATCCCGTTGCCGACGTCGCGATAGATGATCGATCGGGTCGGATCGCCTTCGAATCGTTCGCGCCACCGGCCGCGAAACGCCGCGCGCGAGTCATCGTCCAACGGCATTTCGCGGCCCGGCAGCAATTCGATCCGGTCGACCGGATAGAGGCCGCGCTGCGACTCCGGGTCGAAGGTGCGGATCGAATCGATCTCGTCATCGAACAGATCGATCCGCAGAGGCAGCGCCGTGCCCATCGGAAACAGGTCGATCAGGCTGCCGCGCACCGAGAACTCGCCGGGGCCGACGACCTGGCTGACGTTCTGGTAGCCGGCGAGCACCAGCCGTGCGCGCAGTGCACGCTCGTCCAGGCGCTGGCCCTTGACGTACGAGAAGCTGCGTCCGGCCAGGTACGATGGCGGCGCCAGTCGATGGGCGGCGGTCGATGCGGCAATGACCAGTACATCGAGTGACCGCTCGAGCATCGCCGCCAGCGTCGCCAGCCGCTCGGAGACCAGATCCTGGTGTGCCGACAAGCGGTCGTAGGGCAGCGTCTCCCAGTCGGGCAACAGGCGTACGCGCAACGTCGGCGCGAACCAGGCGATCTCGTCTGCCAGCCGGACGCAGTCGGACGCCTGGGCGCATACAATGACCGTCAGCCCGCGCCGACGTCCCAGGTGCTGCGCGAGCAGCCAGGCATCGTGCGAACCGTGGCCGGCGACGAGCGCGCGGGCGGCCGGTGCGCCGGGTGCGGACGATGCGAATGATGGAGAGCCGGATTCGGAACGCAGTGCAGTCAAGATCACCGAATTCTAGCGGCGATGAAGGGCCGGCCCGCCACGTCGCCCTGATTCCGGCAGGTGGCAGCGGCCATAGGCTGCGCGCCAAGGTACCGAAGCAGTATCTCGAACTCGGCGCTCGGACGATGATCGAGCACAGCGTCGCCCGGTTCGCCGAGGAACCGTGGATTTCGACCGTCATCGTCGTCATCCAGCGCGATGACCGTTTCGCCGCGCGGCTGCCGGCGCTGTCGCAACCGAAAGTAGTGGTCGTACCCGTGGCCGGCACCACGCGGCGCGATACCGTCCTCAACGGTCTGGCGGCCGGGGTGCGCAACGGCTCGGTCCTGCCCGACGATTGGGTCTACGTACACGATGCGGCGCGTCCCGGGCTCGACCGCGAGTCGCTGTTGCGGCTCGCTTCGGCACTGGAGGACGAGGCCTGCGGCGCATTGCTCTGTCAGCCGGTAGCCGACACCGTCAAGCGCGTCGATCCGATCGCATCGGACTTCGCGCGCGGTCGGATCCGCAGCGCCGGCACCCTGGATCGCAGCCAGTTGTGGCTGGCGCAGACGCCGCAGGTCTTTCGCGCCGGCCCGCTGCGGCGTGCGCTCCAGCGCCACCCCTCGGTCACAGACGAAGCCAGTGCCATCGAGGCCGATGGGGGCAGGCCACGGCTGGTCGAGGGTACGCGGATGAACCTCAAGATCACGACCATCGAGGACCTGATCCTGATGCGCGTGCTGTTCGATCACGCCGCTGCAGCGACAGCGGCCGCGGGGGCGTGAGTGGCGTCATGGTGACCGTGTGCTCCCGGGCCCGCTGATGGACGCGGCCGGCCAGCGGATCGGGCAGGGGTTCGACATTCACGCGCTGGTGCCGGGCCGGCGCCTGATCATCGGCGGCGTCGAGGTCGCGCATCCGAGCGGGCTGCTCGGCCACTCGGACGCCGACGTGCTGCTGCATGCGGTCACCGATGCCATCCTGGGCGCCGCCGGGCTCGGCGACATCGGCCAATGGTTCCCCGACACCGATCCGGCGTTCGCCGCTGCCGACAGCCTCGAGCTGCTGCGCCGGGCCATGGCTGGCGCCCGCGATGCCGGCTACGAACTGGGCAATCTCGACGCGACGGTGATCGCCCAGGCGCCAAGACTGGCTCCGTACCTTTCGCAGATGAAGCGGCGGATCGCCGCCGCGCTCGACTGCTCGACCGGGCAACTGAACCTCAAGGCGAAGACCAGCGAGAAGCTGGGCGCCCTCGGGCGGGGCGAAGGGATCGCGGCGCAGGCCGTGGTGCTGCTCGAGCGCGCCAGCCGGCGCTGAGGCCTTTTCGCGTCCGCGGGGCAGCGGCATGTGATCCCGAATCCGTCACGAGAAGTGCGGCCAGCTTCGCGATGTTCCGGTCCTTGAGCTTCGCGACCGAGGCGAGATCACCGAGTTCGAGCGTCGGCCGCTGCGGCGACCGCAACCGATGACCTCGAACAGGCGAGCGGAACTGGCGCAGACAGCGTCCGGCGGAGCCGGCACAGACGCGTCAGTCGCGCCGGGCGCCGACGAGTTCGCCCGTCTCAGCTGGCGCCACGGCTTCGCTCGCCTTCGCGCGCCGCGATTCGCGCTGCCGCGGCGCGCGGCTCGAGTCGTCGGCCTTTTCGGCGCGGCCCGAAAGCGTCAGGAGCGCCTGAAGGCCGCCCTCCGGCGCATTGATCAGGCGCAGGTCGCCACCGGCGCGCCGGGCAAGGCGGGCGACGATTGCCAGGCCAAGCCCTGAGCCACCGACATTGGAGCGGGCACTGTCCAGTCGCGCGAACGGCCGCGTCAACCGGTCGATCGCATCGTCGGGAACGCCGGGACCGTAATCGCGAACGCTGATCTCGATGTTGCGGCCCGTGCGACGTGCATGGACGTCGACCCGCGCCGGGCGATCGCTCCCGTGGCCGTACTTGACGGCATTGTCGATCAGGTTGGTCAGGATCCGCGACAGCAAGGTCGGATCGCCGTGCCATGTCAGGCCGGCGTCGATGACCCGCTTCAGCACCAGCCGACCTTCGTCGAGTTCGCGCGAGAACTCGCGCCGCAACTGATCGATCAACGCGGCCAGGTCGATCTGCTCGCTGACCACCTCGACGGGCCGCGCGTAGTCCACGAACTGCTTGACGATACCGGAAATCCGTTCGATCTCCTCGCGCATCGAGCGCTTGGTCTCATCGGGCAGGTCGCTCATCTCGATCTCGAGGCCGAGTCGCGTCAGCGGCGTGCGGATATCGTGCGAGATCCCGGCCAGGACGACGGCGCGGTCATCCTCGACCGATTGCAGTTCCGAGGCGAGCCGGTTGAAGCGGCGATTGAGCTCCGAGATCTCCGACGGCCCCGACTCGGGCAGGACGCGTGGTGCACGACCGCGGCTCAGGCGATCGATGGCCCGGGCCAGGTTCGACAGCGGCCCGTTGACCAGCCGGCTGATCAACAGCGCGCCGATCGTGGCGAGGGCGATGCCGATCGCGCTGACCTCGAGCCAGTTGCCGTCCAACTGGCGTTCGAGCCGCTGCGGATCGACGATCAGCCAGTACCCGTCGCCTGACAGGTCGAAGCTGATCCACAGCGCCTTCTCGCCGTTGACCCGGCTCGCCACGACCGTCTGCGGCCCGAGCACCTCCTTGAGCTTGGCCTCGATCAGCGTGCCGAGGGCCCGGTCCGGCCAGGGCTCGATCCGGTCCTGCGGCTCGAGTGGATATACCCGGACGCCTTCGTTGCGTGCCAGGTCCGCCAGCAGCTCGAATCGTCGGTCATCGGCGGCGCTGACCAGGCCGGCGCGCGTGAGGTTGACGATCGCGGCGATCTCCCAGGCGAAGCGCGCCGTCTGCGGTTCGCGTTCGAAGGCCCGATAGATCTGGTACCAGGCGACGAGGCTCGCGCCGATCAGCAGCCCGATCAGCGCGAAGGTGCGCCAAAACAGGCTCACGCGCATCAGGCGGCGCAGGAACACGGCTCGTCTCGCCTGTCGGGATCAGTCGGGCACGAACACGTAGCCGACGCCCCAGACGGTCTGGATGAAGCGCGGGTTCTGCGGGTCGGGCTCGATCAGCTTGCGCAGCCGCGAAATCTGCACGTCGAGGCTGCGATCGAAGGCGCCGTATTCGCGACCGCGAGCCAGCAGCATCAGCTTCTCGCGCGACAGCGGAACGCGCGGATGGCGGACCAGCACCTTCAGCACCGAGAACTCGCCGGTGGTGAGGTTGACCCGCTCGCCGTCGCGCGTCAGCGACCGCGTCGACAGATCGAAGTCGAACGGGCCGAACTGGACGCTGGCCGACTCCTGCGACGGCGCGCCCGGGGCTTCGATCTGGCGCTGGCGACGCAACACGGCGTGGATCCGCGCCACCAGCTCGCGCGGGTTGAACGGTTTCGGCATGTAGTCGTCGGCGCCCATCTCGAGCCCGACGATCCGATCGACGTCGTCGCCCTTGGCCGTGAGCATGATGATCGGCGTCCGATCGTTCGAGGCCCGCAGCCGACGAATCACCGACAGTCCATCCTCACCGGGCATCATCTGGTCGAGGATCACCAGATCGAAGGTATCGCGCTGCATCTGCCGACCCATCGCCGACGCGTCCCCGGCCAGGGTGACGTCGAACTGCTGGTCGGTGAGGTAGCGGTTGAGCAGGTCGCGCAACTTGACGTCGTCGTCGACGACGAGCAACTTGCGCTGGGCACGGGTGACGGGAACACTTGACATGGAGCCGGTGATGATACCCAAGGCAGCTGTCGGCCCGCATGCCGCTGTCGCCGGGGTCATCCTCGGGACGCCGTCAGCTCCGCGCGGCGGGCGGCTCCCCGATCGGGCGCCGTCGGGCACGGCGCCGGGTCCAGGTCGTAGTACCCGGTTACAGCGCTTACGGTCGGCGTCTCCGGGGCGACCGGCCGGAACGCTACTTCACCACTTAGAATCGTCGGACCGCGGACGTCAGCCACGAGGCGGCGAGACGGTCCGGCTTTCGCTGGACCCGCCCGAAGGCCGTGCTCGCGGGGCCCGACAGCGGGCCCTATCGACCGATCCGGAGGCTGATTCAACTTGCTGCTGTCATGCTGACCCGAACACGCGCGGCTGCGGGGCTGGTGGCGGCTGCGGTAGCGGGCGGGCCCGCGCTGCCACTGGCCAGAGCCGACGAGTTGCCGCCGGCAGCGCCGCCTGCGACCGTCCGCGACTCCGGCCACGGAGTCGCAACGATGGCAGTGCCCGTCGGCACGGTCGGGCAGACGGTACCGGTGAGGCCGGAGGTCATGCGTCAGCAGCCGGGCGTTCCACCCCCGGGCGGGTCGCAAGCGCTCGGGGATGCGGTCGGCGGCCGGATCGATCCTGGTTCGCCCGCGACCGCCGCCCAGGTCGACACGCACCGCGGACGGCCGGGCGATCCAGCCACGCAGAACGCTGCTGCGCGCGATATTCGTCTGCGGATGCGCGAATACGGCGAGCGCTACGGCGAGACTATTCGCGAGCGGCAGGAGACCGGGGCGCCCGACGGCGGGCCCGCCGGGGCCCGTTGGCTGAGCGACGCCGAGCGCAACCAATTCCGCGAGGCGCTGCGCGAGCGCTACCACCAGCACCGCTAGTGGAGGCGCCGCAGGACGAAGGGGCGGACGCTCCGCGCGACCCGCCGGTGGCGCGCGTCCCGGGTTTGTCGCCTGCGATCGGGCCGGGAACATGGTTGGCGCTGTCGGTCCAGGCCCGGCACACATCGGCGGCAATCGGTACCCGCGGACGACTGGGCGCCCGGGCCCGCGATGATGAACTGGCGGCGGAAGTCGAGCAGGCGGCGCAGGTGTCGCAGTCGCGCGTTGCCGGCCGCTCGAGCCTGCCGCGGGCAGGAGATCGGGGACCACAGGCATCGCGCGCCGCGCTGCGGGTCATAGGGCTGGCGCTGGACCGGGCGAACCTGACGATCGCGGACCTGGAAGGCTTGTGCGTCGCCAACGGGCCGGGAGCGTTCACGGCACTGCGCGTGGCCATCAGCGTGGTCCAGGGCATCGGCATCGCCCGGAGGCTGCCGGTGATCGCGGTGCCGTCGCTGGCGGCACTGGCCGTCGCTGCCGTCGCCGGATCCGCCGCCAGCCGGTCGTTGGTCCTGACGGCGATCGACGCGCGGATGGGCGAATGCTATTTCGGCGCCTGGCTGGTGACGGAGTCGCCCCTGGCAACGAGCGACTCGCTACCGCTTCCCCTGCCGACGCGGCCGATCGCCGTCATTGCCGGTGCCGTGGGCGACGGCGGCGCGGCGGTTGCGGCGTTCGAGGCCGCGCTCGCGGCCCATGGCCCGCAGGTCTCGGCGGTCGTGCTGGCAGGTTCCGCGTTCGCGATCGACCCGGCGCTGCA
>JBEVJQ010000508.1:0-2548 GCA_040510055.1 Burkholderiaceae bacterium
GCCGGGCCGGAGTCATCACCAACCTCGCGACCCATACCAAGAAGGTGATCTTTCATCCGAAGATGATGCCGGCAGTGGTCATCCTCGATCCGGAGCTGACCGTTCCGCTGCCGCCGGCGCTGACCGCCGGGACCGGGATGGACGCGCTGGCGCATTGCCTCGAAGCCTACGCGGCGCCGTCCTACCACCCGATGGCGGAGGGGATCGCGGTCGAGGGCATCCGGCTGGTGCAGGACAACCTGCTGCGGGCCTACCGGGACGGAAGCGACCTGACGGCGCGGGGCAACATGCTGGTCGCGGCAGCGGCGGGGGCGACGGCCTTTCAGAAGGGGCTCGGGGCGATCCATGCGCTGTCGCATCCGGTGGGTGCGCTCTACGGGACGCACCACGGGCTGACCAACGCGGTGTTCATGCCCTATGTCCTCGACTTCAATCGCGAGGCGCTCTGGGACAAGTTCGACCGGCTGGCGGGCTGGCTCGGCCTCGACGGCGGCTTCTCGGGGGTGCTCGACTTCGTGCTGCGGCTGAGGCGCGACCTCGGGATCCCCCATACCCTCGACCGGATCGGGGTGGATGAGAGCCGCTTCGCCGAGATGGCGGCGATGGCGGTGGTCGATCCGACCGCCGGGGGCAATCCGCGGCCGCTGACCGAGGCGGACGCGCTCGACCTCTACCAGCGCGCGATGGACGGGCGACTAGGCTAGGATCGGCGACAATCCGTTTCAGTTGCCGCGCATTTACTCCCGGCTGTGGACGGCTAGGTTGTGGCGCACCGCAGCGACAAGGGACGGAACGACGATGGCGAAGATTCTGGGGCTCTACTATTCGAGCTGGGGCCACATGGAGGCGCTGACCAACGCCGCCGCCGAGGGTGCGCGGGAGGCCGGCGCCGAGGTAACGGTGATGCGCGTGCCCGAACTCGTGCCGGACGAGGTGGCGAAGGCGTCCTACTACAAGCTCGACCAGCCGGCCCCGATCGCCAAGCCGGACGATCTCACCGACTATGACGGGTTCATCATCGGCGTGCCGACCCGCTACGGCGTCATGGCGTCGCAGATGAAGAACTTCTGGGACCAGACCGGCAGCTTGTGGGCGACGGGCGCGCTGATCAACAAGGTGGTGACGGTGATGTCGTCGACCGCCACCCAGCACGGCGGTCAGGAGGCGACGATCCTCTCGACCCAGACCGTGATGCAGCACCACGGGATGCTCATCGTTCCGCTCGGCTACGGCTATCAGGGGCAGTCCGGTACCGACAAGTATCGCGGCGGCTCGCCCTACGGCATGACGCTGCTCACCGGCAGCGACGGTTCGCGCTGGCCGGACGAGGACGACCTCGCCGGTGCGCGCTACCAGGGCAAGCGCGTGGCGGAGATCGCGATCAAGCTGCACGGCTGATCCCGGTCGGACCGCTGACCACGGCCCGGGCTTGTCCCGGGCCGTTTCGTTTTCGGACGGGAAGATTTCTGTGGACACGAGCGAGTGATTCGGCAATTAATCAACTTATGGTTGATTTAGCGAGTGCCAGTTTCTCTCAAGGGCCGTGCCTCAGCGTCAGCGGGGTGATCATCCCCGAAGACCCCTCCGTGATCACCCCGCTGATTCGCGAGGCCATGCTCGACGGTCGCTTCGAAGCCGAGGAAGCGAGCCAGATCCCTGCTATCGTGTGTCCCGGCGACCGCGTGCTCGAGATCGGAGCCGGGATCGGTTTCATCTCGACGCTGCTCGCCCGCGAGCGCCGCGTGGCGCGCGTGATCGCCGTCGAGGCCAACCCGAACCTCCTCGCCTACATGACCCGCCTGCATGGCGTGAACCATGTCCGCAAGATCCGCCGGCTCAACGCGGTGCTGACCAACGAGCCGGTAGCTTCGGCGACCTTCTACCTGCGCCGCGATTTCTGGATGGGCTCGCTCGCCCCGGCGCCGAACCCCTACTACGATACGGTCGAGGTTCCGACGCTTTCGTTCGACGGCCTGCTCCGCGACGAGGCGATCAACCTCATCGTCTG
The DNA here is from genome assembly GCA_040510055.1 of Burkholderiaceae bacterium. Taxonomy (GTDB): domain Bacteria; phylum Pseudomonadota; class Gammaproteobacteria; order Burkholderiales; family Burkholderiaceae_E; genus Lautropia. The sequence continues at coordinate 2,009 of JBEVJQ010000508.1, forward strand.
CGACGTCGAGGGAGCGGAGGACGGGCTCTTCGACGGCGCCGACCTGTCGTGCGTGGACCGCATCTACCTCGAGACCCACGACCACGTGACCGGGCTTTCCGGCATCCGCCGCCTGTTCGCGACGATGGCCGAGCAGGGCTTCGTCTACGACCCTCGGCATTCGCGTGGCAGCGTCGTGTTCTTCCAGCGGCTCGGCGACCAGGATATCGTCCGGCCCTACCGGTAGGGCGAAGCCGCCGAAGGTCAGTCGTGCGCGGTGGCGCGTGCCGCCCGTCCCCAGATCGCGTCGTGAACCGGCCCGGCGAGCAGGCCGATCGCGCCGGCGCGGCTCAGGTGATCGTCGTCGATGTAGGCCGGACGCCCTCCGGCATCGGTGACCGCGCAGACCGGGGTGCACAGGACCGGCGCGAGCGCGACAAAGACCACGCCCGGCCGTGAGGCGAGCGCGGCGAAGACTGCGTCGGTGCCGCTGTTGCGCGCGGCGACGGCGGCGGCGCGGGGCGGCTCCGGGGCGGGCCGGCCGAGGAGCAGGCTCTGGCC